>PLLI01000102.1 GCA_003140915.1 Candidatus Omnitrophota bacterium | reverse complement strand
AAGGTCGATTTTGTTCTCGCATTCTACATGATCCATGAAGTCCCCGATCAAAAGGAATTTTTTAATGAGGTAAGGTCGATACTCAAACCAGGCGGACAAATTTTTATAGCAGAACCGTCATTTCATGTCTCAAAAACCCAGTTCGAGAAGACCATAAAGAACGCTCAGCTTGCCGGATTTGTGCCCGTTGCAAAGCCGAAAGTGTTTCTTAGTAGGACAATGATCATGAAGGGTTAATAAATGTATAGAAAGACGATCCAAAAATTAAAAGACAGGGCATGCGAACTGGGGGCCGCGGATAGCAAGGTCATAGACGTAAAGACGATCAAGACCGCGGCGTGGGTGCGATACAAATGCCAGTTCGGCTGTTCCGGATTTGGGGACACGCTTACCTGTCCTCCGAATTCGCCTAGACCTGACCAGACCCAAAAGATACTCGATTCCTTTCATAAGGCGATCCTGGTCCATTGGCACGATCGCCATGCGGATATCTCAGATATTGTCGCGGAGATAGAGAAGGAGGCCTTTCTCGCCGGATATTATAAGGCCCTGGGCATGGGCGCCGGCCCGTGCAGACTCTGTGACAGATGCAACTTAAAAGGCGAATGCCGCCATCCCGAAGACGCCAGGCCCTCCATGGAAGCCTGCGGCATAGACGTCTTCTCCACCGCACGCAATAACGGCTATAAGATCGACACGGTCGGCTCTATGAACTGCAAGGCGAATTATTTCGGCATTGTGCTGATAAAGTAGATATACATGTTCCTCGCGGCGAGGCAATGATGTATATGGCTTACGCATGTAATTGAAAAAGGAGGGTATAATGCGAAACGTGAAGATGTCCGAGGTGATCCGGCTGGGCATGGACCGCACATCTAATATATTATTCAGGCCATTCAGGATGAAGAAATGGCTCATCCTGATATTCATAGCAATATTTGCCGGTTCTATGACATCTTTTAATAGTCACGGTAGCAGCAAGGCTCCTGTGAAAAATCAGGCCGCAAAAAACGCTTATCAGACTAATGGATCTCAAGGTAATGCGGCTGTATCCGAAGGAGGGGCTGGCCCCTCCACTCAGGGCGCGGGCCAGGCGGCCAACCATCCTGCTTTCCCAAAAGTCGTTATAGTCGTCATAGCGTGCATAGCAGCACTCGTCATTATTTTCCTCATCCTGGCCATGTGGGTCGGGTCCCGTTTCAAATTTATATGGTTTAACGCTATCGCAACGAACGATGCTTCCGTAGCTGAACCTTTTCACAGGCACCGCATGCAGGGAAATTCTCTCTTTGCCGCGTCAATTGTAATAGCGCTTATATTTCTTGCCGTATTTTCGGCGATCATCGGCTGGGGCGTATTTAACGCTTTCCGCGCGGGCGCTTTTGTAAGCGGTTTTGCGTGGTCGCTGACAATAGCCTTGCACATGTTCGCCGGCCCGCTGATCGTATTGGCAGTGGTTGTGATCGCGGCTGTTATCCTCGGTGTTGCTATCGATCATTTCGCGGTCATGATCATGGCTATCGATAAGATTACTTTTATGCCGGCCCTCCGAAAGGTCGCGCGGATATATAAGGATAACCTCGGCGACATAGTACTGTTCCATATAATATTTCTGCTTCTCGGGATAGCGTGCATCATATTAACATTTGTGATCTTTCTTGCATTCGCGCTGCTGTTTATACTGCTTGGTGTTATAATCTTCGGCCTGGGCTACGCCGTATTAATTGCGGCGGCAAAGATGACGATAGCATTTGTTATATATTGCATCGTTCTTGGCATACCGTTCCTGGCTATGGCTATACTGGTATTGCTTTGTATCCTGCTGCCTTTCGCCGTATTCATGCGTAGTTTCACGATTGAATACCTGTGCAGTCTCGGGTGCGGCTATACATATGATAGGATCAGCGCGTATGCCGGGGAAAAATCGCCGCACCGTTCGAAGGCGGCCATCATATTGCCGGTAATTTTACTGATCATCCTTTTCTTTGTGTTCATCATAGGTCTTCTCGCTGCCATTGCCATACCTAATTTCATCAAGGCAAGGAATACGGCGATCCAGCGGCAGAACGCAGCCCAGCCTGCGGGAAAGTTTTCGGCATCGTACGGCTTTAAAAGGCAGCGATAAAGGCTATAGCGGAGAGGGAGAGATTTGAACTCTCGTACCCCAGAATCCTCAAGGGTTTTGCCCATCTACCAGAAGTTAAACGGTAGGTGGGTTTTCTTTTAGTTACATGTATTATTGTTAGGTGCTATAATTAAAGCACACGGAAACCGATAGCAAAACAAAAGGAGGTAGTTATGATGTTAACTTTGACTTGGGGGGCATGTGTGAAGATAGCAGTATTGATAGTATTCTTCCACGCTTCGAAGAATATCATTAAAAAACTGCAGGAAAAATTTTGTCCTTTGTGCAAAACAGATTCCTGCAGTAAGTAAGAGTATAAAATAAAAAAGGAGAAAGATATGGCAGAAGCAGAGACGAAACATGATAAGTTCAAGAGACTGGCAACGCAAAGGGTGACGAACGCATTGAAGAAGATAGAGCTGATAGGCAATCTGGCAACTTCCAGTTATGAGTCTTCGCCGGAAGAGGTGGAGAAGATATTTACCTCTTTACAGCAGGCTATCGACAGCACTAAGAACAGGTTCTCTAAAAGCAAGAAGGAAGAGACGAAGAAATTCGAGCTGTAAAGAAGATGACGGCAAAGAATAACCCGCGGTCACCGGTATCCAAGATCCGGTTAGAAAACAGGGCCGGGAAAGCCGTTACGGTCATCTCGGGCCTTCACACATATGGATCTAAACGGCTGGACGCCATTGCCAGGGAATTAAAAACAACTCTCGGCACGGGAGGAACGGTCAAGAACGGGACGATCGAGATCCAGGGTGATAAGGTCGAGCTTATTAAAAATTGGTTTGCTAAGATCAAGGCGCCAAAGACGCAAGTACGAGATCGACCATGGGAATAGATAAAGAAGAAGCTTTGAAGGCGCGAATGGCTTTCGCCGGAATAAGGGAATCCGACATCGTCGAGCTCTTCATCCGCGCCAGTAAAAAGGGCGGACAGAAAGTCAACAAGACATCTTCGCGCGTCTACCTGAAACATCTGCCCACCGGCATCGAGGTCAAATGCCAGCAGGACCGCTCTCAAGCGCTGAACCGGTTTCTTGCCCGAAGGATACTCGTCGATAAGATCGAATCACTCATCCTGGGCAGGGAGTCGGACGAACAGAAAAGATACGAGAAGATACGCCGCCAGAAACGCAGGCGCTCCAGAAGGGCCAAGGAAAAGATGCTTCAAGATAAAAAACTTCACTCCGAGAAGAAGGCGCTTCGAAAAAACGTTTCTGAGTAATACAGAATAAAAGGACTTGAGCTTGCCTCACAACATTATACGCACAATATCCAGGTCAGGTCTCTGTTCCCGGAAACAAGCCCTTGGTCTGGTTATGGCAGGCAGGGTTAAGATAAAAGGCAAAACTATCCTCGATCCGGGTACAAGGATAAGCGATCCCGGAAACGTTTTTGTTAACGGCAAGCCGCTGCCTAAAGTTAAAAAACGGTATATTTTATTCCACAAGCCGCCGGGTTATGTAACTACCCGCAAGGACGAGCTGGGAAGGCCCACAGTTTATGAATTCCTTAAAGATATCGATGATTGGATATTCCCGGTAGGGAGGCTGGACCGCGATTCCGAAGGTTTATTAATATTTACTAACGACACCAAATTTGGTAACATCCTTACAGAGCCTCGCTACAAGATCGAACGTACATATGAAGTCCTTATAGGCGGCCCTATTTCACAGGACGAGATCCTGGAAATGCTGAAAGGCGTTGATATAGGTCGCGGCGAAAAAGCGCAACCTATAAGCGTAAAAATACTCGATAAAGAAAAGGGCTGTAGCTGGGTCAAGGTAAGCCTGCGGGGCGGTAAAAATAGAGAGATCAGACGGCTGTTTGAACATTTCAACAAGCCCGTAAAACGCCTCATCAGGACAAGGTTCGGGCCATTTAGCCTGTCTTCCATAAAGCCGGGTAGATGGATGGAAGTACAAGAAATCCCTCCGGGAATATGGCGAAGATAAAAGAAGAGGAAAATATATGTACCGCGTCGAAATCATAAACCACGGCAGCTCGAAATTCACGGCGAAAACCAAGGATTACGAATTTACCATAGACACAAAGGGGGAGGGCTGCACTCCGCCCGATACGCTCCTGGCGAGCCTGGGAAGCTGCATAGGAGTCTATCTCCGTAAATATGCCGAAGGGAGCAGGATCAGCCTTCCTGAATTTACCGTAACGGCGGAAGGCGAGTTGTCTAAAGAGAGCCCGGTCTCTTTCAGGCTCATAAACGTATCCATTGATCTGAAAGGCGCAGACCTTGACGACAGAAGGAAGCAGGCCCTGCTGTCATTTATAAAAAATTGCCCTATACACAACACATTAGAACATAGTCCTGAAATAAATATACAGTTCCGGGAAGGGGGAAAAGTATGAGACATAAAAGGATATTGGTCATTGACGACGAGAAGGACTTTACAAAAATGATAAAAACGAGCCTTGAAACAAGAGGAGAATATAAGGTTCGGACACAAAATATCCCGTCACGGGCCATTGACACTATCCGCACATTCAAGCCGGATCTGATATTGCTGGATATAATGATGCCGGGCGGTATTAACGGCGATGAGATAGCCCGAAGGATCAAAGACGATGAGGAGATCAAAGATATTCCGATCGTATTTTTGACGGCGATGCTGACAGAAAAGGAAGTGGCTGAGAGGGATAGCATTATAGGAGGTTATCCGTTTATAGCCAAACCGGTGAAGATAGAAGAACTGATCGATTATATCGAAAAGACGCTGACAAAAGAGAAAGAGGCATGATGGATAAGAAGGCGGTCCTTTTAACGTCGGTTATTTTCCTCTGCCTTAGCTGTCCGGGATGCGCGACGCTGCGCCATCCGGTGCCACAGGATCTGGTCACGAGAGCGCACATCGCGAACATGGATGACGTGCGCTTTGTCATGGGTGGATCGCATACGAAGATGCAGGAGAGCCTCCTTGTATCTGCGAAACAAGAAGCGCCCGGGGACTTTCCGGCAGGGCCGGGCGGAGTAAAGGTCTATCCTATACTTGCTATTTCCGGCGGCGGCGCTAACGGTGCATACGGCGCAGGACTTCTTAAAGGCTGGTCCGAGGAAGGTTCCCGCCCGGTCTTTAAAGTCGTTACGGGTGTCAGTACAGGGGCGATCATTGCACCGTTGGCATTTCTGGGTAAAGAATACGATCCCGAGCTCGAAAAAGTTTATACGACTATGGCGACAAAGGATGTTATGGCGAATAAGCTGCCTTTAATGAGCCTCTTCGGAGATTCGTTCGCCTCTAACGCGCCTCTTGCCAGGACGATCGCAAAGATGGCCGACAAAAAACTTCTGGCCAGGATAGCCGTTGAGCATAAACGCGGACGCAGGCTGCTCGTAGGCACCGCCAACCTCGACGCCGAACGGTTCGTGATATGGGACATGGGAGCCATAGCTGTGAGGGGCGATGTGGAGCTTTTCCGCAAGGTCATCCTTGCTTCGGCCGCTATACCCGTTATATTCCCTCCGTCTGTCTTCCATGTAGAAGCGGACGGTAAATCCTATGACGAGCTGCATGCCGACGGCGGAACGCTGACGCAGGTCTTTGTCACTTATAAACTTCTTGAGGGTATGGAGGGGGCCGCAAAGAGCCTGGGGATCGATCCGTCAAAGATAAAAGGAAAACTTTACATTATACGTAACGGATACATGTCGCCGACCTATGAGAAAGTGAAAGCGAACCTTGCGTCTCTCGCCCAGCGGTCCTTCGACATGCTCATAGACTCACAGGGGGTCGGCGATGCATACAGGATATATGTCTTTACAAAAGAGAGAGGCAATGACTACAATCTCGCGTTCATCCCGCCTGATTTTAAAGGGGATAGTAAAGAGATGTTCGATCCTGAAATGATGAGGCGGCTTTTTAACAGGGGATACGAGGATGCCGTACACGGATATAAATGGCACAAGGTCCCTCCGGGCGTAGACGGGCCGTTGATAAAATCAGAAGAGGGCACATGAAAAAAATAATCATTACTCTGTTACTGGTCTCGATAATTGCCGCGCCTTCGTATGCCGTAACTAATCAAAACCCGATAAAAAAGATATGGAGGAAGGTGACCTCGTTCTTCCGGGAAAGCCCGGTCGCCAAACAGCGCCGCCAGATACAAGAAGATTATAACAACGGCAAGATATCACAGCAGGAATGCGATAGCAGGCTGGCAGAGTTCGACAGGACCCAGGAATCATATAAGGAACTGAACCGGCAGTTAGCGGAACAGCGCAAGCAAGCGGCTGAGCAACGGACGGTACAATAAACTTAAATAGGGGCCCATCCTGCAGGTGGGCGCCCTTAGTGTAGAAAAAAATCAACAAAAAGTGGAAAAAAGTCTAATTTATCGAACATCCCCCCTGTCATAGTCTGTCATACCTTCTACATATCTTATTCATAGATAAATACTTAGCAACGCCCAAATTGTATTATTTTTGGCATAGTTTATGCTAAATCAAAGATGAGACGTGGAAAAAATTATAGGAAAAGAGGAAAATATGAAAAGGACCTTATTGTTTGCCGGATTGGTAGTATCTTTGCTGCTTGGTTTCTCTTCTAATTCTTATGCGGTTATTGTTAACGTGATAAACCCGAGCGATGACGGCTGTATCTATCCCAATGGACCTGTGGTTACATCCAGTTATCTGCTTTCAGCCGGCTATATACGCGGGGTCGTTGAATTTCCGTTAAATTCGGTTACCTATAACATCGAAAAAGCCACCCTTTCGATAAATCCCTATAGCCTGCCTTTATGGGGTAAGAGCGTAAATCTATACGGTTATGCAAGTAATGACGGAAAATTGACGTTTGCCGATTACAACGCAGGTGATTTTCTCGGGACCTGGACATTGCCCGATAATTTATGGTTTGGTCAAGATGCGTATTTCGATGTGACAGATTTTATGTCACAGGTAAAATCCCCTTACGTCGGTTTTAATTTGCGCAGCAATGGCACAGACGTTTTTAGTTCGGTAGAATATAATTACGGGCACCCCGCCCAGCTCAGCCTGGTTCCTACTCCCGAGCCCGCCTCGATGCTTCTCTTTGGCCTTGGAGGGCTAGGAATGGCTTTTATAAGAAGGAAACAAAAAGCCTGATCATCGGTCTTGCCTAAAGACTCACCTGGTAGTATAATCTATCCATAAGCCGTAAGAGAATGGATATGGATAATGCACACTAAATATCAATTTTAAAGCAGCCCCAAAAAGGTTGCTTTTTTATTTGGAGAAAGCATACACAAAACATTGCGGAAGCATAAAAAATATATGAGCGCAGATCTTGCAAGACCGAGATTATGCGTAAGCAAGTGCCTAGGGTTCGCGGCCTGCCGGTGGAACGGCACCGCCGTACAGGACGATTTCGTCGAAAACCTGAAGGGTTACGTCGACTTTGTTGCTGTCTGCCCCGAGGCCGAAATAGGTTTGGGTGTTCCGCGCGCTCCCATAAGGATAGTAAGAAAGCAGGGATCCGCCGTGCGCCTCGTCCAGCCGGCTACGGGAAGGGACGTGTCCGGGAAGATGAAAGCCTTCGCGAAGAAATTTCTCGCGTCGCTAGATAAAGTCGACGGGTTTATCCTGAAGAACCGCTCGCCTTCATGCGGTCTCGGTAACGTAAAAGTCTATCCGTCTGCCAGATCGTCGGCTTCGGTCGCGCGGACACACGGTTTTTTCGGCGCCGAGGTAGTGGAACGTTTTGCCGGCTTACCTATCGAGACGGAGGCCAGCCTCACCAATTGCAGGATACGGGAACGCTTCCTTGTCCGCATATTCATCCTGGCCGCTTTAAGGCGGATAAAGAAGAAGGGAGGGCGCATTTTATGATGCAAATAAACGATGACCAAAAAGATTTCCTTACGAAATGCTATACCAAGGGCTCTCTTAATTCATTTTTGCTGAAGGCGCAGGCAGAATATTCTGCTTACAGAAAACCTTATTCCCTCCTCGTCATAGATATAGACGAATTCAAAACATTTAATGATAAGTACGGCCACATGTTCGGGGATGACGTATTGAAGTATTTCTCCAGCTCGCTCCGCCTGAACCTTGACGACCAAAATTGCTCGATAATACGTTTTGGCGGAGATGAATTCGTAGTCATTTTTTCCGGCATGGACTCGAAGGAGACTTTCCACCTGGCCGTCCAGCTCGAAAACAATGTAAAGAACAGGCGATTTCTTTTTAAGGGGCGTGAATATAAGGTTACTTTCAGCGGCGGCATTGCCTCATGTCCGCACGATGGGAGCGATCCGGAAGAGATGCTGGAAATGGCCGACAAGGCCATGTATTATTCCAAGAAACGCGGCAAAGGCAAGATCACCCAATTTTCTAGCATGGGGTTTGAATCGCGGAAGCGCAGTATTATTATGGCGCTGTTGGCGGCCATCGTAATAGGGGCTATAGCAACGGCCCATTACGTTTTTAAGATAGACTTGAACTTTTTGCGTGACAGGATAATCTCAGTGCAAAAGAGCGTATCATCCCCTTCCGCGAAAATATATTTGAGATCCGGGCACACCGTCGAAGGAGCGATAGTGCGGGAAGACGATAACGGCATCGTTCTTAAGTTTAAGATGGATGTTGGCGAAGGAACGGTCTCTCTAAAAAAATCCGACATAATATTTGTAGATCGAAAGTAAAAAATCCAACGCATATGAGCCTTTATAAAATATTTATATCGGCCCTGGTATTTTGCCTTGCGCTTTCGGCATATGCCTTTGCGGCTGAAACGCGCGTCGGGACCGCGTCCTGGTACAGGGGCCTTGTCATCTCCGGCAATAAGTTTTATGTCAACGGGCACTATGCCGCGATGTGGGGAGTGCCGTTGGGCACCAGGGTCAGGGTGACGAACCTCGAGAACGGCAGGGCGATCATCGTTACCATAAATGACCGTGGGCCGAACAAGCGATTGGCGGCAAAGGGGCGCATAATAGACCTGGCCGCAAAAGCATTTTACGATCTGACGGGCGGTTTTAGGAGCGGCCCGATAAAAGTAAAAGTCGAGATATTAGGAGGCGGAAAATGACGATAATATTGGGAATAATCGCTGTCTTGATCCTGGTGAGCGTCATATATCTGAAAAAATTCATGTGCGACATGGCGGCTGTCGAATGTGAGCTGATCAAAGAGCTCAGGGAAATGAAGAGCTGGCTCATCAAGATAAACGAAAAACAGCTGTAAGCGTATCAACGGATATTGTATAATAATACTTCATGCACAAAAAATTACCGTTTCTAAAAGTTGACGGGACTCGGATAGTGAATGAGGCCGGCAGGCCCGTAAGGCTCAAGGGCGTGAACCTCGGCGGCTGGCTCATGATGGAAGGCTACATGCTCTTCGGGCGCAATATACCTGAGAAGGCCTTCAAGGAGCAGTTTGAAAAGGCGCTCGGCCGCGAGGCGCTCGAGGATTTCACGCGCTCGTTCCGCGATACGTTCATCCGCGAAGAGGATATCAGGACGATAAAGAGCTGGGGCGCCAACTGTATCAGGATCCCGTTCAATTACCGGCTGATAGAATTCGAGGATCAGCCGTTCAGCCTGAACGAAGAAGGCCTTCGCTATCTGAACAGGGCGGTGGACTGGTGCGAAAAATACGGCATATACTGCATACTCGACATGCATGCCGCGCCCGGCGCACAAAATCCGGGCTGGCATTCGGATTGTTACGGCCATCAGGAACTCTTCTCAAATGAATTCAATAAGGACCGGTATTTAAGGCTATGGCGTTTCCTTGCAGAGCAATATAAGGATTCGAGCGCTGTCGCAGGTTACGACGTCCTGAACGAGCCCGTGCTTCCTTTCACGAACGAGGCTGCATTAAAAGATCTTTATGTAAAGGCGACCAAAGAGATACGCGACGCGGATACAAAGCATATAATATTTCTCGAAGGGAATTTCTGGGCGCAGAGGCTCGCCTCCCTGGGCAGGCCCGAGGACCCTAACACGGCATACAGTATCCACACCTACGCGCCGTACGATTTCACGCATAATTTCAAAATCGGATTATATTATCCCGGCAGGGCCTATAGCATAATATGGAACAAAAAGCGGTTCGAAATGCTGGCAAAGCCGTACCGCATGTTCATGGAGCATAATGACGTGCCGCTCTACATGGGCGAATTCGGCGTGAACGCGCGCGACGGCCACTTCGGTGAAGTGAAATGGGTGGAGGACATGCTCAGCGTATTCAAAGATAACGGGATAAGCTGGACGTACTGGACATATAAGACGGTCGCGAATTACGCTTTTCCCGACGGTGTCTATAGATATCTCGACAATCCGCCGTGGGTGAACCGTCAGGGTCCCATATACGGCTGGGAGACTTATGCTTCCTTGTGGCCGAGGGAGAAGGGGAGGATGATCTTCTCCTGGCGGACGGAAAATTTTACGCTTAACAAAAAGCTGTACGCGGTCCTGGAAAAAGGATTCGCGGAAAAGAAATAATAACATTCGGAGAGGTCGCCTAGTCCGGTCTATGGCGCGCGCTTGGAAAGCGCGTAGGCTCTAAAGGCCTCGAGAGTTCAAATCTCTCCCTCTCCGCCACTTTATTTAAAAGGATAGTATGCCCGAAAGCAAAAGAGCGGCCCTGGCCCTTTTCGTTTTGATGTTCGTTTCATATGCCAATGCCGAGGAAACGGGCAAAACGGCTAATTCTCAAGAGGTGCCAAAGCAGTTTAATGTTACCGCTTACACGAGGTATCTCTTACCTTCCAGAGTTGAGGCTCAGCCGGGTAAGGTGAGCATATTGGAGGCCGGCGGTGAAGGCGGTTATGATTTTAAGATCCTCGACAAGCTGCCGATGACTATTTCCGCCGCGATCGATTATATCGGCATAGGTAAAACGATCCCGAGGCCTTTGCCGAGCTCTTTGATAAATATGGGTATTACATTAGAAGGAAAAGTGCCGATATTTAAGATTAAAAATACGTATCTCGGGGCAAGCATTAATCCATCATTTGCAACCGATGTGCATTGTTTTGGAAGCAAGAGTTTTCTGATCCCGACCAGAGTAGTTATCATTTATATCCCTAATAACCAGATGACGTTCATCTGCGGGCCTGAGTTTTTTACCGATTTCGACAACGACACTCAAATTATAGGCGGTATGATCTATACGCCGACAGACAAGATAACGCTTTATTTAACAACAGAATACCCGCATATACTTTACAAAGTTAATGATAAGCTGGATCTATTGGCGGAAGGTCAATGGGTCCTCTTCAACCAGTATAAGGTCCGTAACGGAAACGATGATAATATATTGGTAAGTTACCGGGAGGCATGGGTCGGGGGCGGATTTCATTTCAGGCCCAGCAAGTGTATCGATACCTCCTTTTCGGCAGGAGGCGTTTTTAATCGTCAATTAAGATTCCATCATGCAGGCGAAAAGATAGATATCGATAAAGGATATTATCTGCAGGGAGTAGCGAGCGTCGATTTCTGAATTAATCCTTTACGGGCAAAGGGCCTTGATATAAAATAAAAAGATAACAAAAGGAGGTTGTAATGAAAAATGCATCGGTGATAGTCATAGTTGTTCTGGCGGCACTTTTAATTGTTACAGGATATGCAGGCTTTACAAAAATAAAGCAATTGAAAAATGAGATCGCCAAATTAAGTCAATCGGTCCAGCAGAAAGAGAACACGATAAAACAGCTTGCCGAGCAGGTCCAACTGAAACAGCAGGAGCTGACGGCCGCTAAACAGGGGTTGGCGGGAGCAAAACAGGAACTGGATAAGACCAAAGAAGAACTGAATAGCCTTAAACAGGACTTGGGTG
>PLLI01000040.1 GCA_003140915.1 Candidatus Omnitrophota bacterium | reverse complement strand
GGGAAATATGGCGGACGGACGGTAATAAGCGAGATGACCTTTTACAGCGAAGCCGTGGTGGCTACCTTACAATTGGAATATCATGATACGTTCGATAGATACAGAATTTTAATACCGCATGGATATGGATATAAGGAGATAGGGGACGTTGAGATAAAATATGCTCAGCAATCCACCGGAGAACGTACTATAGAAAATTGCAGTAGGGTTAGATTTTTTGATAGCCCATTTAAAGAAGATTTTACAAAAGCGTTAATAAGCGATCTTATGCAATGGGTTAACTCACAGATTGGTAAGCCATTAGACCCAACGAATCAGATTTTTAGCGACCTAGCGAGAGTGGACCGCACACCTTTTAAAGACTTAGGCGGCCTCAAGGGAAAAGAGTTATGGAATGCCATGGAACAGGAGCGGAAAGACCTGCTCGTGAAGTTCCTTGGTACGGAAGGAACGGAACCCGTCAATACTATACCGTTTGACCACCATAAACCAAAGGACCATTATGGCCATGCGGAGTTGACGGCCCCGGAATGCATGCTTTTAATTGCGAACAACATGTCCGGTTATGTCGGCAAGTATCTGATCCATCCGGGTTACCTATTAGGCAGAATAAATAGGACGACAGGACAATTTGTTAATCTTAGGACACTTGCCAACGAAGAGCATGTAAGAGAAAGATATGGCAGTATCATTCTTCATCCCGACCTGCCGCAGGACAAGCTCTATGTTTTAAAATGGGAAGGCGAATCTACTCCGAATGGAGATTTATCCAAAGGCGAACAAAACAGGATAGGGAACAGACCCACGAATCAGGGCGAGGAATTAAAGATCGATGCCGCGGAACTGGCCGGCATACCTCAGGTCGTTGGGCTCAAATTCATGACTTATGTCGATTCTTCTGCGCCCGAATCTTATGGTAAGATCATCGACGAAGTAAAGAGACAGTCGAATATCGCGCACGGCTCAGGCCTTCTATTCTTCCCGGAAGATTTGCCGGCAAAGACAGCTGCACGCGTATCTTTTGAGTCTACCACTGATAGCAGCGGCAAGGCAGTGCTTACCGAAAAAGGGAAACGGCAAAAGGCGGAATGGGAAGCAAATAATCCGCTCCTTTTTGCCAAGGCCCTTTACGAGGCGGGAGTAGATTTTGATGCTTATAAATTTACTTTCCCGGGAAACTTTTCTGTGATGAAAGAAGAAGAGATCCGGGCCAACCTCACAAAGATGAACGAATATACTGCCGGCCGCCTTGTAATGATGTTGAGCGGCGGCGATGCCAAAACGCTTGTCAGGAAAGCTCAGATGGCGGCTGAAATGCTGAATTTTGTAGGCAATTTCGCCGGCCGCGGCGTATGGCAGCTTTCCTTTACAAGTGTCCTTCCAAATCCTCAGGATGTAGCCGGGGTTAAGGTGCAAATAGCGAAGAATATCCGCGAGGGCGATGCTAAAAGCCAATATGAATCTTTAGGTTCAGTTAAACTGCGTAAACCCTGGTGGGAATACCTGGGCCTTAGCCGTACGGAAGCGCTGTCAGGAACTGCAGAGACGAAAGGCGCTGCGGAATCGAAACAACCCAGCCAGCAGGGCGAATTCGATGGCGGACCCAAGGGCGGCACATTGGATATTGTAGCGCTTGAAGAAGGCGCGGTATCCATGTCGATGAAGACTCTGTACGCAAATATGGTAGAAGCCCCAGCCGGACAACATCGTATAGATACCATAGCCGCAATCGAACGCGGACTAAAAGACGACCAAGCTAAGCTTAATAAATTTAGAGAGCTTCAAGGAATTGAAGCGGGCATAGGTGAATTAGAAACGACTATGGGGAATAGGGTAACGTCGATACAAAACCTCGATTCTTCGAAGTACAGTACCAGCATTATCGCGCAGGCAGCCACTGGATTAGGCATAGAAATTGCTGAGTGTGAAGGTAAGCTTGCAGTATTAAAGGCTCGAAGGGATAAATTGCTGGTAGAGTCGTCTGATAAGATTGCAGCTGCGCAATCGCAAGCCGCAGGTAAAGCAGTGAATTCGCTGTCGACTATCAAAAAGATTATCGAACAAGTAGAGCAACAGGCGGCTTCAACGATGGATATTGCGGTTGTCGAATCAGCCAAGCCGGCAGATTATGACCGTGGCTGGATAATTGCACAGGCGACTTGGCCGACCTATAAGGGTGTGCGTTCAAAGCGTGAGCCTTTGCCTATAGAAAAAGTGGTCTTATATGTGGTCCTTGATGCGAATCATGAAAAAGGGACCGTGACATTATTGGAATTCGAGATGAATGGTTTGCCAGGTGAATTTACGGTGAGAGAGAATGTGGATGTCGCCCAGCTTAAAAGAGAGACTCCAGACAATATAGATACTCAATTCGTATTTAAGGATATGAAATTTTTACCGAAGAGAGAAACAACTCAACAGTTTTTGCAGGTTGTGGAAACATTCTATACGACTTGGAAAGCTGAAGCCGCGGCGGAAGAAAAAATAATTTCACCAGAAGCGAAAATGGCTCAGCTGGGAAATGACGTCATAAATCTAACAGCCAAACGGGGAAAACTCAGTGAAGCTATGAGTAAAACGGCCGTCGGAGAGGAAGAGATCGCGCGGGCGAAGAAGCGGCTTGATGCGATAGACGAAGAGATGAGCGCTAAAAGGCAAGAAATAGCTCGGATAAAAAACGAGCTTAAGGCATCAAGATCGATATCCGGGGAAGCGAGAAAACCCGGTCAAATCGGCGGACGCCTTGGTAAGCCCAATAGTGCAAGAGAGAAGCTTTTATCATCGGCATCGCTTGCCGATGCTATNNGTATGACCCGCGCATGGCTGCCTAATCGCAAACCGAATGAACTGCAATCGCAAGCCGCAATGGGCGCAGAACAGATTAGTGCCGAGTTTTTAGGGATTCTTTATAAACCGCCGGCGGTTTTAGGCAAACAAATCGGCGGAACGCTTTATTTTAATTGGCCTATATATGAGCAACGTATGTTGGAGCATTCCATCAAGCTTTTTAAACATGACAGCGGCGAGCTTGTTTTAAAATGGGGTATTTACGCGCCAGGAACAATAAGTCTTGAACCGTTTTCTGAAACATATTATTGGAGATTAAAAGGTTCGGAGGCAAGAATTTCCGGTGTTTTAGAGTACTTGTCTGGCCATATTAAAGGACGATCACTATTAGTAGAAGCAATCCATCGCGATTTGGGCAAAGGCACACCTTCTTTCTCAGTAGTGAATCTCCAAACACCGCCAAGACTCACATCATGGCTGACGGATTTGTTTAATGGGAAGGTTATTCCGTTTACGGAAATGCCGGTCAAACAGCCAAAATCGTCAGCCTCGGCGGACGCGAAAAAATCCGGTCGCGACGATACCTGGACCGGACAGGTGCCGGAATCTACGATCAGGATGTGGGCAGATAAGAAGATGATAAAAGAGTTGGCCGAGGCAGCCCGTACAGGACAGTATAGCCTTGTATACGAAGTCCTTGCCTCCGATAAGAAATACGCAGACCTGTTGAGGCAATATGACNNACATTAGCCAGCAATGAACCTTTGCATATAGCGCTGATCAGTTTGGGAGATTCGATACATTGGGAAATATTCCATAGCATTGAAACTCCTAATAAAATGCTGGTCGATGACGATCTCGAGGCTACCAACAATATCAAACTTAAGGGAAGGACTATCCCCACAAAAACCAAATCGAAAGGGGTCTTCAAGCCGTCTTTGGTACTGTTAACTGGAAAAAATGACGTCCCCGCATTTATAGTCTTAACTACAGATAACACCCCGATCTTATATGTAGGTGTGTGGGATAACGATACGGGTGGAGTTGAGTATAACCTCGCGGTGGCAACCGGCATAACGGCAGAAGATGTCGACAAGATCATAGCCAGGATACCGGCTCAAGAACCCAATGCCGACAAGATTCGCGGCGCCTGGGAATCCTTCAGGTCAACATTAACAACGAAAGCGGCCGAAGCGGCGGAAACTATTGTCTCCAAGACTCAGCTGCTGGAGCAGGAGCTTGCAGAAATAGAGATTCAGATCCTACAAACGAATCTACAGCTTGACAGCCTATTATCTAAAGAAGAGCAAATCGAAAGCGGTCAGGATAAAGCGGCGATCCATCTGGTTGATGATACTATAGGAGAGCTCACGCAGTTAGGCTGTGCAATTGTTGACGTGGAAAAGGAGCTACGGCAGCTCGAGACGAGACGATTAAATCTTGTCATGAATTTGGATCGAGCAAAAGCCGAACAAGCTGGGGTGCAGGCGACGGGGACGCCGGCGAAATCGAAACCCAGGGAAGCGTATAAACCCGTGATAGCGAAGCTTACCGCGCATAATCCGGAAATTGTACAGCTACCGTTCATTCAAGGAATAACGACATTTGTATCACCGACGCCCGAGACGGATGGTACTACAGAACTATTTACGAAGAACGAACCGACCGACATATTGAAGATTGCAGAGGAGACCCATAAGACCCAGGTAGAGATATTCTTACAGCAACCCATCGGTATGGAGGAGGGCAGCGTTCAGAAGCAGTTGAGCAATATGAGGAAGAGGACAGGGATGACCCATATTGAATGTAAGCTGTGGTCGGACGGAGCCAATCTGTTAAAGATCCTCCAGGAAAATCCGCCGAGGGAGGGTGTGAAGAGAATGATCCTCACCTGCAAAAAATTGCAGCCGGGAGAAGAGACAGGCGTTTTAGGCAAACTCGTGGAAGACCATTCCGATCTCTTTAAGTGGACCCGAACTTACAACCTGGACCTGCCGACAAACTATGATACTATGTCTCCGCATGACCGGGCATTCTATCAGGGTCAGGATATAATGGAAGCCGCTTATGCAAGTCTGTATGAAAAAGGCAACACGATCATAGGAGCCATATTGGGGGGCCTGTGGAAGGGCCGCATCACCGGTGCAGACAGCGCTATCGGCTTCCTGGACGGAATATGCGAAAAAGCAGACGAAACGGGGATCGAGACGAAAGACAGGATAAAAAGAAGTGAAAAACGGTCCGTCAGCTTCATTGATGCAATAGGCGCTGATTTCGAACACATCAAGTTGATAATGAAGACGTTCTGGATAGCGGCATAATTCATCAAAATTAATTTTTATATTCTGTTGACAATATTTTGTGGATGTGATATCATCAATCGCCTCTACCAAAAGAGGTATTTTTTATGAAGACATATATTGTAAAAGAAAAAGATATAAAAAAGGTATGGCACGTGGTCGACGCCAAGGATCAGATCCTCGGCAGGCTTTCGGCTAAGGTGGCGACTATTCTGATGGGCAAGAATAAGGTCATATATTCGCCTCACCAGGATACCGGCGATGAGGTTATTGTCATAAACGCCTCTAAAATAAAGACTACCGGAAATAAGCTTGGTCAAAAGATCTATAAGAGATACTCGGCGTATCCGGGCGGCTTGAACACGGAGACGATGGCTACGGTAATGAAGAAGAAGCCGGAGAACGTCATAAGGCACGCGGTCCACGGGATGCTCCCAAAGAGTAAATTGGGAGCCAAACTGCTTAAAAAACTTAGAATATACGCCGGTGAGGTGCATCCGCATGCGGCTCAAAAGCCGGTAGTGCTGAAGTTAAATTGAGGATGGTTGTAGGTTGGAGGGTGTAGGACAAAAATAAAAATTTAGCGTAGATCCTACAACCTAGAACCTACAACCTGACTTTAGTTTACGAGGAGTTACAATGTCAGACAAAGTCCAATATTTCGCGACGGGAAGGCGCAAGAATTCGGTAGCGCGCGTGAGGCTAATGACCGGAGAAGGCAAGGTTACGGTCAACGAAAGGCCTTTTAACGCCTATTTCCCCAGAGAATCGAACAGGCTCATCATCATGCAGCCGCTCGAGACCGCTAAGTGCGAAAAGACACTCGACATCTTCGTCAACGTCAATGGCGGAGGTTTGAGCGGACAGGCGGGAGCGGTCAAGCATGGCATCGCCAGGGCGCTCGTCAAAATGGACGCGAACCTAAAAGCCGATATCAAGAAGGCGGGATTTTTAACGAGAGATCCCAGGGCGCGCGAGCGCAAAAAATACGGCAGGAAGCGAGCCAGGAGGAGATTCCAGTTCACTAAGAGATAACTTATATTCTCGACGAGGTTTAAAAACCTATCTGGTCAACTCCGACGGCGATTTTAGTTGACACGATAGGTTTTTTCCTTTAAGATTGAATGATATCCCCGACGGAATCTATATTCTTCGAGCGAGGACGAAATTATGCTTCTCGACCGGGCTCGAAGAATAATTTCGTCCGAGTCGAGAAGCATAAGGAGAAGTATATGGTAAAAGTAGGAGTTGTAGGCGCGACCGGCTATGCCGGCGAAGAAGTTATCAAGATTTTAGTGAACCATAAAGACGCGCGGATAACGGAGCTTCAGGCGGTCATCGACAAGGAAGAATTATTCTCATCCATATTCCCGGCCTTTAAGGGTAAGGTCGATATCGTATGCAAGAAGCCTAACCCGCCGGAGATGGCTAAAAATGTAGACCTTGTTTTTCTGGGCCTGCCGCATAAAGTCTCGATGGAACTTGCGCCGGTTTTTCTCAAGGCCGGCAAGACGGTGATAGACCTGAGCGCCGATTACAGGCTCGCTCCCGACGTATATAAGGTATGGTACGGCATCGACCATAAGGACAAAGAAAATCTGCCGAAGGCGGTCTACGGCCTGCCGGAACTTTATTACGACCAGATCAAGAAGGCGAAACTTATCGCGAACCCGGGCTGTTATCCGACGAGCGTGATACTCGGCATAGCACCGATGCTGAAGGAGAAAGCGATAAATATTGATTACATCATAGCGGATTCCAAATCAGGCGTTACGGGAGCCGGAAGAAAACCGGACCTGGCCTTGTCGTTCAGCGAAGTGAACGAGAACCTGAAGGCATATAAAGTTAACGAGCACCAGCATAAGCCCGAGATGAACAAGATATTATCGGAAGTGGCGGGCAAGACGATAGACATAATATTTACGCCGCACCTTATTCCGATGAACCGCGGCATACTCTCGACGATCTATTTACGGCTCAATAAAAAGCTCGATACTAGGGCGGCCCTGGAAATATATAAGAATTTTTATAAAGGCAAGCCGTTCGTGAGAATATCCGACGAGGGAAAGCTTCCTCAAATTCGGGACATTGTGGGAACGAATTATTGTGATATCGGGCTTAAGGTGACAGGTGATACTTTGATAGTTGTATCATGCATCGATAACCTGAAAAAGGGCGCGGCAGGGCAGGCCGTACAGAATATGAATATAATATGCGGATTCGATGAAACCGAGGGACTGTTATAGGTCCTTCGGGATTGTGCTTCGCGGGGACGCGAAATTTTTGCCATGACTCAGCACGAATCCCTCGGACCTTTTTAACGGCCCAGGAAAAGTTTTATCAAATCCTTTAGCGGAGTGAAAGATGATAATAGTAAAAGGCGGAGTGACGGCGGCAACAGGATTTGTGGCGAACGGCGTTAGGGCCGGGATAAAAAAATCCGGCAATAAGGACCTGGCGCTTCTATATTCCGAGGTCCCTTGCGTTGCGGCGGCCGCGTTCACGACGAATAGATTCGAAGCGTCGCCCGTAAAGGTAAGTAAGTTCCACATCAGGAATAAGACGCATCAAGCGGTCATAGTAAATAGCGGCAATGCCAATTGCGCGAACGGCAAGGCAGGCGACAAGAGCGCTGTCAGGATGGCGGGTTGCGCAGCAAAGGGGCTATGGCTCGACAAGCGCGAGGTCCTCGCGGCGTCGACCGGCATAATAGGGGTTCCTCTGCCGATAGAGAATATAGAGAGGAAGGTCGCTTCCCTGGTCAGCGGCCTGTCGAAAGACGGCAGCAAGGCATTTGCCGAGACGATAATGACGACCGATACCGTCAGGAAAGAGTTTGCAGTAAAGGTGAAGATAGGCTCATCCGCGGTGACGATAGGCGGCGCATGTAAAGGCGTCGGGATGCTCTATCCGGTCTTAACGGCCGAGCGGCACGCTACGATGTTATGTTTTATAGCGACCGATGCTGCCATNNTCGAAGAGGATACTCGAAGAGGCCCTCGATGAGGCGATCGGCGATTCGTTCAACATGGTATCGGTTGACGGAGACATGAGCACCAATGATACGGTCTTTATCCTGGCCAACGGAATGGCCGGGAACAATAAAATAACCGCGCGGAATAGCGATTACCGCAAATTTACGGCAGCGTTGAAATACGTGACATCGGAGCTGGCAAAGATGCTGGCACGGGACGGAGAAGGCGCGACGAAATTCGTAGAGATAGAGGTAAGGGGCGCGCGGACTAAAGTTGACGCAAGAGCTGCGGCAAGAAAGATATCGACTTCGAGCCTTTTAAAATGCGCCATATTCGGCGAGGACCCGAATTGGGGAAGGGTGGCGGCCGCGTGCGGCGCCTCAGGCGCAAATTTCGACCCGGACAAGACGGATATTTATTTGGGCAGCATGAAGGCCCTTTCGAACGGTGCTATCGCCAAAGATTATGACAAAGAGCGGGCGCGGGAATTCTTTCAAGGTAAAGATGTTAAGATAACAGTTGACCTGAAGGGCGGAAAATACAGCGCGACGGCGTGGACGTGCGATTTCTCGAAGGAATACGTCGCGATAAATTCGGAGTATAGTACTTAAATGAAGGAAGCGATAAAAAAATCCGAAGTGCTGATCGAGGCGCTGCCGTATATACGCAAATTTTTCGAAAAGACGATCGTCATAAAGTACGGCGGGGCAGCAGTCGAGGAGAAAGGCATCGAGAAGGGTATCCTCGAAGACATAATATTCATGAATTATGCCGGGATGCGGCCAATAATAGTCCACGGCGGCGGGCCGTATATCTCGCGGATGATGAAGAAGGCGGGAATAGAGCCGAAATTTATACAGGGCAGACGCGTTACGGATGCCCAGACAGTTCACATAATCGACAGGGCGCTCGGAACGATCAATAAAAAGATAGTCAATACCTTAAAGTCGATGGGCACGAAGGCGTTCGGGATGAGCGGTAAAGAGAACGGCATGATAAAGGTTCGCAAGATGAAGTGCGTGCCGGACCTGGGGTTCGTGGGTGAGGTAACGTCCGTCGACACGACGGTGGTTAAACGACTCATCAAGGATAATATAATCCCGGTCATCTATCCGCTCGGGATAGGGCGCGACGGCCATACATATAACGTGAACGCCGACGATGTGGCGAGCTCGCTTGCCATGGCGCTCAAGGCGGAGAAGTTCGTCCTTCTGACGAACGTGAACGGGATCATGAAAGATAGGAATGATCCGAAGACATTGTTCAATACGATAAAGGCAAGCGAAGTTGAGCGATTCATTGATAAGAAAATAATAGACGCGGGGATGATACCGAAGGCAAGGGCCTGCATCAACGCGGCGAAAGGCGGAGTGAAAAAGGCGCACATACTTAACGCAAGTGTGCCGCATGCGCTGCTTTTGGAAATTTTTACGGATGAAGGGATAGGAACGGAGATAGTAAAGTAGAGTGTAGGGTTTAGGGTGGAGGGTGTAGGAGAAATATGAAAAAAACAGAAAAGATAGTCGGGTTATACGACAAATATGTAATGCATACATACAAGCGGGTGCCGCTATGCCTCGCGAAGGCGAAAGGCGCGAAGGTCTGGGATATCGACGGTAAAACCTACCTCGACTTCTTTCCGGGCTGGGCGGTATCTGGGATAGGCCATTGCCATTCAAGGGTCGTTGCCGCGATAAATAAACAGGCGAAGCTGCTCCTGCACGTCTCGAATAACTATTACAGCGCCCCGCAGGCCCTTCTTGCCGAGGCGATAATCAGGAATTCTTTTCCGGGCAAAGTCTTCTTTGCCAATTCCGGGGCGGAAGCGAACGAAGCTGCCGTAAAGCTCGCGAGAAAATACGGCCATGACAAAGGAAAATATGAAATCATAACTATGACCAAATCATTTCACGGCAGGACGCTCGCAATGATAACGGCGACGGGCCAGGATAAGGTAAAGATAGGTTTTGAGCCGTTGCCGGCAGGATTTATACACGTACCGTTCAACGATATCGAAGCGGTGAAAGAGGCTGTTACAGATAAGACGGCTGCGATAATGCTCGAGCCGATACAGTGCGAAGGCGGTATCAATATTGCAAGCCCCGAGTACATGAAGGCTCTGCGCGCTCTCTGCGACGAGAAAGACATAGTCCTCATATTCGACGAGGTGCAGACGGGGATGGGGAGGGCAGGCAAGATATTCGCTTATCAGAATTACGATATCGAACCGGACGTGATGACTCTTGCCAAGGCGCTGGGCGGTGGATTGCCGATAGGCGCGGCCGTGGCAAAAGGGAAATTCGGCGACGTCCTTACGCCGGGCACTCACGCTTCGACTTTCGGAGGCTCTCCGATCGTATGCGCCGCGGGACTGGCTGTATTCGAGGCGATAAAGAAGGATAAGTTATTGCAGAATACCAATTCGATGGGCGTCTATTTAAAGAAGAAACTCGAAGGCTTAAAGAAAAAGTATCATTTTGTCAAAGAGATACGGACCGTTGCGTTGATAATAGGCGTGGAATTGAGCGTAAAGGGCGAGGATATTTATAAAGAGTGCCTTAAAGAGGGCTTGCTCATTAATTGCACGCAAGAGACTATCTTAAGGATAATGCCGCCGCTGAACGTAACGAAAGCCGAAATAGACAAGGCGATTTCGATACTGGACAAGGTATTTTCAAAGGTATAGCTTCTCGACTCGTCCAAAATTATTGTTCGAGCTAGGCCGAAGGCCAAGTCGAGAATAATAATTTTGGACTCGCTCGAAGAATAAAAAGGTGAATATATGAAGGAAGACCTGATCTCTATAGAGTGTCTGGAAACACGGACGATATCTGAGCTCCTGGACCTGACAAAGAAGATAAAATCCGATAAGGCCAAATATGCTGATGCGCTCAAAGGTAAATCCATAGGCCTGATATTCCAGAAGCCGTCTAACAGAACAAGGGTCTCTTTCGAGATAGGTATGGTCCAGCTTGGAGGACACGCGCTTTACCTGGGGCCTGACGAGATAGATATGGGCGGAAGAGAGTCCGTAAAAGACGTGGCGTGCGTATTGTCGCGGTATCTCGACGGCATCGTTGCCAGAACTTATAAGCATGATGATGTGAGGGAACTTGCGCTATATGCCGCGGTCCCGGTGATAAACGGCCTGAGCGACCGCGCGCATCCGTGCCAGGCGCTGGCGGATATATTTACGATAAAAGAGAAGTTCGGCACGTTTAAAGGAATAACGCTTTCGTATGTCGGCGACGGCAATAATGTGCTTAACTCCCTGGTGTGTGCCGCTGCCAAGGTCGGGCTCGACATGAAAATAGCCACGCCGAAAGGCTATGAACCGGCGAAGGATATAGTCGCTATCGCGAAGAAATTCGCTGATGGATCCGGTGCTAAGATAGGGATATCGAACGATCCGAAGGCTGCCGCCCGGGGCGCGGATGTAATTTATACGGACGTGTGGGTGAGCATGGGCCAGGAGAAGGGCGCCAAGGCGCGGCTCAAGGCGTTTAAGGATTTCCAGATAAACGACGGCCTGATTAAATTGGCGAAGAAAGATTGCCTTGTAATGCATTGCCTTCCCGCCCACAGAGGGCAGGAGATAACCGATTCCGTGATAGACTCGAAGAACTCCGTGGTTTACGACCAGGCGGAGAACAGGATGCATACAGAGAAGGCGATATTGTTGAAATTATTAAAATGAGCGGGAGATATTTATGGGTAAAAAAGTAGTTTTGGCGTATTCCGGCGGGCTTGATACATCGGTCATCATTAAATGGCTCGCGAAGAGAGGCTACGATGTCATCGCGTACATGGCTGACGTGGGCCAGGGATCGGATTTTGCGCAGTATAGGAAGAGAGCGCTCGCCACGGGCGCTTCGAAGGTCGTCGTCGAAGACCTGAAGGATGAATTCGTGAAGGAGTTCGTATTCAAGGCGCTGAAGGCGGACGCGGTCTATGAGTCGGGATACCTTCTCGCGACGGCGCTTTCGCGGCCGATCATTGCAAAGGGGCTGGTCGAGACGGCCCATAAAGAGAATGCTGAATATGTTGCGCACGGATGCACGGGCAAAGGCAACGACCAGGTGAGATTTGAGGTTACTGTACGCTCACTCGATCCGAGATTAAAGATATTGGCGCCGGTTAGAGAGTGGGAACTAAAAACGAGAAGCGAAGAGATAGAATATGCGAAGGATAATAATATCCCCATCGACACAACAAAGAAAAAGCCATACTCAATTGATGTTAATCTTTGGGGAATATCGATTGAAAGCGGGAAGCTGGAAGATCCTTATCACGAGCCTGACGAAGATATATATCAACTTACGAAAGGAATAGATAAGGCAGGGGCGAAGCCTGTCTATGTCGAGATAGAATTTAAGGGCGGTATACCCGTGAAATTGAACGGCAAAACTATAGGCGGAGTAGGCCTGATACTGAAGCTTGCTAAAATAGCCGGGGATGCCGGTGTAGGCAGAAGCGACATGATCGAGAACCGGCTCGTCGGGATAAAATCGCGCGAGATATACGAGGCGCCGGCGGGATGGACGTTATACGCTGCCCACAAGGCGCTCGAGTCGCTCGTTCTTGACCGGGAGACTTTGCACTTTAAGGATCTGATCGCGCAGAAATACGCGGAGCTTACATATTACGGGCTGTGGTATACGCCGCTCAAGAGCGCATTCGATAAATTTATAGATGAGACCCAGAAGAAAGTTTCCGGCACCGTGAAGCTGAAACTGCATAAAGGCAATTGCGCGGTCGTCGGCCGGAAGTCCCCGAATTCGCTCTATAAGAGGGAACTCGCGACCTACGAAGAGGGTGACGTCTTCGACCAGTCTCTCGCAAAGGGATTCATCGAGCTGTGGGGCTTGCCATACAAGGGGTCATATAAAGGGAGAAAACAATGAGTAAAAAACTCTGGGGTGGAAGATTCGAAAAGGCAACGGATCCACTCGTCGAGGAATTTACCAGATCCATACAGTATGATTATAAGCTGGCCGAGTATGATATCGTGGGTTCGCTTGCGCATATCCAGATATTGAAAAAGGCTGGGTATCTCACGGCAACCGAAAAGTCGAAACTGGAAAAAGGCTTGAAGGTGATCTATTCGAGCGTAGCGAAGGGTACGTTTAAGCCTGATTGCTCTTGTGAAGACATACATACCGACATACAGAATAAACTTTATGCCAAAGTAGGCGATCTGGTGATGAAGCTTCATACTGCGCGTTCGAGAAACGACCAAGTCGTCTTCGCAACGAAAATGTATTGTAAGATAGAGCTGATGAGATTGCAAATTGCACTTACCGAACTGGATATGGCTTTGTGCGAATCTGCAGCGAATAACGGCGATCTCATAATGCCGGGATTTACGCACATGCAGCACGCCCAACCGGTGCGATTGATGGATTATCTGCTGGCATACAGCGAAATGCTTAAGCGAGATTGCGATAGGGTATGGATAACCACCGACAATATAGAATTAACGATGGGCGCGGGAGCGCTTGCCGGAACACCGATAGAGTCGGGAAAGTACAATCTGGACGTTTCCGGATACATTCCCGACATGAAAGGGCTTACCAATGCGTTTAAATTGCGCCCGGCCGTGAACTCCATCGATTCTGTCAGCGACAGGGATTTTATAATCGATATCCTGGGCGCCATCTCCATAATAGGGATGCACTTGTCGAGGCTTGCGGAGGACCTGATCATATGGTCATCGAAAGAGTTCGATTTCATTTCGATAGATGATGCATTCTGCACCGGCAGTTCACTAATGCCGCAGAAGAAGAATCCCGATGTGCTTGAGCTTGTCAGAGGGTATACTGGTAGACTTTATGGCAATTTGGTAAGTGTCTTGACTGTGATGAAAGGCCTTCCGCTGACATACAACAGGGACATGCAATTGGATAAAGAGCCACTATTTAATTCATTTGAAATCGTATCGAATGAACTTAAAGTAATGGCAGGTCTTATAAAGACGCTTAAATTCAACAAAGTCAAGATAGAAGAGCATCTCGAAGATGAAGGATTGTATGCGACGGATCTTGTCTATTACCTCGTTGATAAGGGAGTGGCTTTTAAGGAAGCCCACACTATTATAGGTAAGCTGGTTAAATATGCTATTGATAATTCAGTTGAGATAAAAAGCATGACAGACAACGAATTAAAAAAGTTTTCCGATAAGTTGATAAGAAAAGAGATTATTAAGCTGTTGAATCCTAGAGTTTCAGTTGAGTCAAAAAAGTCGATAAAGAGAGGATAAGAAGGCCAATCGATGCATGAGTTTAATTTTAAGGATAATGAGTTATACTGCGAGAATATAAAGGTAGCCGATATCGCAAAGTCGGTCGCGACGCCCTTTTATCTCTACAGTTATAAGACGCTGATAGACCATTACAGGAAGATAAAGACCGCGTTCCGGCCGATCGATCCGCTCGTCTGCTTTTCCGTCAAGTCGAATTCGAACCTCGCGGTCCTGCGCGCGCTCGTAAAGAACGGAGCAGGCCTCGACGTAGTATCGGGCGGCGAACTCTACAAGGCAAAGCTGGCCGGCGTGAAGGCGGGTAAAGTTGTCTATGCGGGCGTCGGCAAGAAACACAGTGAGATCGAAGAGGCGATAGAATTCGGGATACTATTCTTCAATATAGAATCCGAAGAGGAACTCGGCGATATCGAGAAGATCGCAAACCGGTTAAAGAAGAAGGTCAACATCGCCGTAAGGATAAATCCCGACGTCATTCCGAAGACGCACCGCTATATCGCTACCGGCAAGGGCGAGAGCAAGTTCGGCCTCGATTTCGAGACGGCCCACAAGATATTCAATTCGAGGTGGAAATATCCCCACCTCAATATACGCGGAGTGCACATCCACATAGGCTCGCAGATATTGAACGCCGAACCGTTCACTACGGCCATCAGGAAAGTGTTGGAATTCCTGAAAAGTTGCAAGATCGAGGTCGACTATTTCAATATCGGCGGCGGGCTCGGCATCGTCTATTCGATCGAAAATCCGCAGACCGCGAAGAGTTTCGCGAAATCGATATTGCCGTTATTGAAAAAGTCAAAGCTCAACATAATACTGGAGCCGGGGAGATTTATTTCGGGCAATAGCGGCATACTCGTTACAAAGGTCCTCTATACGAAGAGGACGCCGCGCAAGACTTTTATCATCGTCGACGGCGGGATGAGTGACCTCATCAGGCCCAGCCTGTATGAGGCGTACCATAAGATAGTGCCGGTGCGCGTCAGGCAGGATTCTTCGGCCACCGCCGAAAGGGTGGATGTGGTAGGGCCTATCTGCGAGACGGGAGATTTTCTGGGTAAGGACAGGTATCTGCCGCGCATGCCAAAGGGAAGTCTCGTGGCCGTCATGGCGGCGGGGGCGTATGGCTTTACGATGTCGAGCAACTATAATTCCCGTCCGCGGGGCGCAGAAGTGATGGTCATAGGCAATAAATTTTATACGGTAAAAGAGGCCGAAAGTTACAAGGACCTTGTGCACGGCGAGATAATACCACGAATACTGAGATGAGGTTGTAGGTTCTAGGTTGTGGGTTGTGGGGAAGAGAAAAATGATGAAATTCACGAAGGCAGTTGCGACGGGCAATGATTTTGTAATAATTGACAATCGTCCAGGCGATGCCGAAGACTTACCTGCGCTTGCCAGGAAATTGTGCGACAGGAAAAAAGCGGTAGGGGCCGACGGTTTGCTTGTCATAGAGACCTCGAAGAAGGCCGATTTTAAGATGCGCATCTTCAACCCGGACGGAAGCGAGGCCGAGATGTGCGGCAACGGCTCCAGATGCGTCGCGCTTTATGCCGCGTCGAGAAAAATATCAAAGCCTCAAATGACGATAGAGACCCTGGCCGGAGTACTTGACGCGAGCGTAAAAGGCGATACCGTTAAAGTAAAATTGACAGACCCGAAAGATATAAAGTGGAACCTGTGCCTCATGATAAACAAGTGCCCGTATAAATTGAATTTCGTCGATACGGGGGTTCCTCACGTCATCCATTTTACCGACGATCTTGAGAAGATAGACGTGAAGAATCTCGGGTCTCATATCCGGCATCACGGCGAATTTTCGCCCGAAGGCACGAATGCCGATTTTGTCAAAGTAGTCGATAAACACACGATAAAGGTCAGGACTTACGAACGCGGCGTCGAAGACGAAACTCTGGCTTGCGGCACGGGCGCGGTCGCAAGCGCCATAATCTCGGCTGAAGCGGAGAAGATGCCTTCTCCCATTACCGTGGAGACGCGGAGCGGCGAAAAGATAAAGGTTTATTTTGAGATAAAAGACGGAAATTTCAGGAATGTATATCTCGAAGGAAAAGCAAAATTGGTATTCGACGGAATGCTAATCGATAATGATGGTCGATAATCGATGGTCAATGGTCGGCAGTTCAAGGTACACTATCGACTATAGACCATAGACTAACTAGGAGATTTCACTATGTTTAAAGGTTCGATGGTGGCGTTAGTAACGCCTTTTCGCGGCGGCAAGGTCGATGAAAAGGCGCTTAAGGAATTGGTCGAGTTCCACATAAAGAACGGGACTTCGGCGCTCGTCCCGTGCGGGACTACGGGCGAGTCCGCGACGCTCTCTTACGCCGAACACGACAGGGTGATCGAGCTTACGATCGAGTTCGCGAAAGGGCGTATTCCCGTAATCGCCGGCACAGGATCCAACTCAACGGATGAGGCGATAGCGCTGACCAAACATGCTAAGCATGCGGGAGCGGCCGCCTCATTACAGGTGAGCCCGTATTATAATCGCCCGACGCAGAAGGGGCTCTACCTGCATTTTAAGGCCATAGCCGAGGCGGTCGACATTCCTATAATACTTTATAACATCGCTTCGCGCACCGGCGTCAATATCGAGCCTGAAACGTTCGCGAAACTCGCCGGGATAAAAAATATAATAGGTGTAAAGGAAGCGTCGGGCTCGCTCGAGCAGATGGCGCGTATCAGGAACCTTTGTCCGAAAGAATTCTTGCTGATATCCGGTGACGACGCGCTGACCCTGCCTGTCATGGCGATAGGCGGAGTCGGGATAATTTCGGTTGTCGCTAATATAATCCCGCGCGATGTCGCGGAGATGTGCGCGGCGTTTGAAAAAGGCGATGTCGCGAAGGCGCAGGCGCTCCATTATAAGATGCTCCCTCTCGTGAAGGCGATGTTCGTCGAGACGAATCCGATACCGGTCAAGACGGCGATGGGGCTTAAGAAGATGTGCGATCCGGAGATGAGGCTGCCGTTATGCGAAATGCTGCCTGAAAATAAAGAAAGATTAGTGAAGGCAATGAAGGAGTACAAACTCATATGATAAAAATTTGTATCAGCGGTTCAAGCGGGAAGATGGGCTCAAGGATCATCGAGCTTGCGAAAGAGGATACGGATCTCCACGTATGCGGATCTTTTGATGTTGTCGATGAAAATCCCGAGCAATTCGTAGAAAATACCGATTGCCTGATAGAATTTACCACGCCACAAGCCACAATGGAACACCTCGAATTATGCGAAAAGCATAAAAAGGCGATGGTGATCGGGACGACCGGATTATCCGACGCCGAACGCGCTAAGATCGAAGCAGTATCGAGCAAGATACCGATAGTATTTTCGCCCAACATGTCCATTGGCGTAAACCTGCTCTTCAAGATGGTGAGCGATGCAGCGAAGGTGCTGGGTCCGGAATACAGCGTAGAGATAGTCGAGGCGCATCACGTGCAGAAGAAAGATGCGCCGAGCGGAACGGCAAAAGAGATGGCCAGTATAATCAAGGATATCAAGGGCGACATGGAGATACCGATAGAGTCCGTGCGCGAAGGCGAGACGGTCGGAGAGCATACGGTTACGTTCGAATCGAACGTCGATCTTATCGAGATAACGCACAGCGCGAAGACGCGCGACATATTCGTCAAGGGCGCGCTCCAGGCGGCAAAATTCATCGCAACGAAGAAGAGCGGGCTGTATACAATGAAGGACGTGCTGGCTCTTTAAAATTTTTCGATACAGCGGTAGAATATGCTGTGTCGAGTGGTTCGCAGGGACGCGAAATTTTTGCCATGAAAAATTTCGCTCGGAAAAATTTCTCGCACCTGCTCGAAATTTTACGCCCTGCTCACCACATCGCCACATCATATTCTTGGAGGTACGAAAAATTTTAAAGATTTGGGTGCCGAAGAAGAGGTTGACTGTAAAATTGGCACCTGTGTATAAAAAGGTTTTTCGATATTAGCGTAGTTGTTGAATGCTCGAGGAGGCTGTGCTTACGCGACGACCTTGAAATCGCGAGCGGGCATGGTTCCCGAGCCGGTGTTAAACTTTATGCGAGGGAGAGCGAGCGATTTCAAGAGTAAAATTTTCTCGCTGGGAAAATTTTACGATCGGCGCGAAGCACAGCCTCCTCGCAAGCAACATGCGTGAGGGCATATGATGAAGATCGAGAGGGCTGAGAGGCTGAAGAGGCTGCCGCCGTATCTCTTTGTAGAAATCGACAAGGCGAAGAAGAAGGCGCGCGACGAGGGGCGCGATATAATCGATCTGGGTATCGGCGACCCGGATATCCCGACGCCGAATTTTATAATCGACGCGCTAAATCGCGCCGCGCGCGACCCGAAGAACCATCGCTATCCTCTCGACCAGGGGCTTCCCGAGTTCAGACAGGAGGCCGCAAAGTGGCTGCAGAAGCGCTTTGGCGTTGCGTTCGATCCCGATACTGAAATATATCCGCTGATAGGCTCGAAGGAGGGCATCGCGCATATCCCGCTCGCCTTCGTTAATCCAGGCGATTACGTCCTTGTGCCCGACCCTTGTTATCCGCCTTACAAGTCAGGCACGTGGTTTGCCGGTGGCGAAGTTCTTCTCATGCCTCTTCGCTGCGAGAACAGGTTCCTTCCCGATCTGAAGGCTATCAATCACGCGCAGATGCACAGAATAAAGATGATCTTCATCAACTATCCAAATAATCCTACATCGGCTGTCTGCGACAAGAGATTCCTTGCAGAAGTAGTGGAGTTTGCCAAAAAGCACAACATAATAATCTGTCACGACGCTGCGTATTCCGAGATAGCGTTCGACGGATTTAAAAGCCTTAGCATATTCGAGATCGACGGCGCGAAAGACGTAGCGATCGAATTCCATTCCCTTTCGAAGACATTCAACATGACGGGGTGGAGAATAGGTTTTGCCGCCGGAAATAAGGAACTTGTAGCCGGTCTCGCGAAGGTAAAGTCCAACATAGATTCCGGGGTCTTCTTCGCCGTTCAATGGGCGGGCGTGGCGGCATTGAAGAATTACGATAAACATATCAATACCGTCCTCAGGATATACGAAGAACGCCGCAATCTTCTCGTCGACGGCCTTCTCTCGCTCGGATGGAAGGTAGAGAAGCCGAAGGCGACGTTCTACGTCTGGACGCGCATTCCGCCGAGATATACCTCTGCCGCGTTCGCAAAAGAGCTTCTTGAAAAGTGCGACATAATTGCAACACCGGGCAACGGCTTCGGCGAGAACGGTGAAGGTTACATCCGATTCGCCCTTACCGTCGATAAGAAAAGGATCAAAGAAGCCATAGTGCGCATTAAGGATCGATTGGTTTAAGATGGCCACCTGTTACATCGGTATAGGCTCTAACTTAGGCGATCGGCGTTCATATATTGACAGGGCGATAGAAGAGCTGAAGAATAGCAAATATCTCGAATTCAAACGAAGCTCGTCGATATACGAGACCGACCCGGTCAGCGATATGCCTCAGGGCAAGTTCCTGAACGGTGTCCTGGAGATCGAAACAACCCTCGATGCGCGGGCGCTATTGAAGGAATTAAACGGTATCGAGGCGAGGCTCGGCAGGAAAAGGACAGCAGTGAAGAACGCCCCGAGGGAGATAGATCTGGATATTCTTTATTACGGCCGGGAAGAGATAAGAGAAGAGGGATTGGTCGTTCCTCATCCGAAGATATCCGAGAGAGAATTTGTTTTGAAAGGCCTGAGAGAATTAGGAAAGGTTTAATGTGAAGGTAGTCGATACGATACCGAGGATGTCCACCCTCGTAAAGATCTTCAGGAAGGAAGGTAAGTCGATAAGCCTCGTTCCGACGATGGGATACCTGCACGAAGGGCATGCCTCCTTAATACGCGCCGCCAGAAAACACACCGATGTAGTCGTTGTCAGCATCTTCGTTAACCCCGTCCAATTCGGCCCTAAAGAAGACTTTGAAAAATACCCCAGAGACATGAAACGCGATGAGGCCCTGGCTACCACCGCCGGCGCCGATATCGTATTCGCCCCTTCCGCCAAAGATATGTATCCCGACGGATATTCCACGTATGTGAATGTCGAAAGGCTTACCGATGTCTTATGCGGTGCGTCGCGCCCGGGCCATTTCAAGGGTGTCGCGACGGTAGTCGCGAAATTATTCGAGATCGTCCGGCCGGAGATCGCATATTTCGGGCAGAAGGACGCCCAGCAGGCCATGGTTATCAAGAAGATGGCTGCAGACCTGAACACGGGGATCGAGATAAAGGTCCTGCCGATAATACGAGAGTCCGACGGGCTTGCCATGAGTTCGCGGAATATATATCTCTCGGAATCCGAGAGAAAGGATGCGCTCGTTTTGCATGAAGCTCTTAAAAAAGCGGAGGCGATGATAAAATCCGGCGAGCGTGAAGCGAAAAAGATCATAAGGGCCATGAAGGAGCTGATAAGCGCCATTCCGTCCGCGAAAGCCGACTACATTTCTATAGTGGATATAACGAACCTGAAAGGGATTAAGGTATTGTCCGGAGAAGTGCTGGTGGCCCTTGCCGTATTCATAGGGAAGACCAGGTTGATAGACAATATCCTGATGAAAGTAGAGAAATGACGAATACAAAAGACAGTGATTTAAAATATAACGAAGCGCTTAAAAAAAAGATAGAGAAGCTTAAGATAAAGCGTAACGCCGTGATCATCGCGCACAACTATCAGCGCGACGAGATACAGGAGATAGCGGATATCAGCGGAGACTCCCTCGCTCTTTCCCAGGCGGCCGTCAGGACCGACGCCGACGTCATCATCTTCTGCGGCGTCCAGTTCATGGCAGAGTCGGCATCGATACTCAATCCCGACAAGCTGGTCCTTTTACCGGTAATGGAGGCGGGCTGCCCTCTGGCCGACATGATAACGCCGGAGAAACTTCGCGCCAAGAAGATAGAATATCCCGGCGCCGCGATCGTATGTTACGTAAATTCCTCAGCCGAAGTGAAGGCGGAGAGCGACATAGCGTGCACTTCCAGCAATGCCGTCCAGGTGGTGCGGGCGCTGAAAGAGAAAGATATAATATTCGTCCCGGACAAAAATCTCGGGCGCTACGTACAATCGCAGGTCCCTGACAAAAATATAATTTTGTGGGATGGATTCTGTCCGACGCACATACGGGTCCAGGAAGAAGATATCGTGAAGACCAAAGATGCGCATCCCGAAGCCGAGGTTATCGCCCATCCGGAATGTAATCCTGCGGTCCTCGCTCTTGCCGACCATATATGTTCTACGGGCGGCATGTTCAAATATGTCAAGGAATCGAGATCAAAAGAGTTCATAATCTCGACGGAGTCGGGGATGTTGTATAAATTACAGAAAGAGAACCCGGGCAAGAAATTCTATCTGCCGACGTCGCATCTTGTCTGTGCAAATATGAAGCTGATAACTCTGGGATGGGTCGCCCATAGCCTTGAGAACATGGTCTATGAGATCAAGGTTTCCGACGAGGTGAGGGAGAAGGCCAAGAGGGCGCTCGACAGGATGCTCGCGGTGACCGGCGAGAAGCAAGGCGCGGCCTTAGCGGGGTATTGAGTGAAGATAAGTAAACTGAGAGTCGGAATAGTGGGTTGCGGGACGATAGGTTCACAGGTCGCTTATGCGTGCCAGGATATGCTGCAAGAGAAAGTCGAACTTGTCGTGCTCTGTGATACCGATACGGATAAGGCCTTTCTCTTGAAGAATGCCCTGAAAAAAGGCCCGCGGATTTTAAAATTGACCGAATTGATCAAAAAATGCAACTTTGTCGTAGAAGCGGCGAGCGCAAAGGTATCGGGCGATCTTTTGGATAAGTGCATCAGGGCAGGGAGAGATTGCATGGTGATGAGCGTCGGCGGGCTCGTCGGGCGGGAGAATTCACTGAAAAGAGCTATAAAAAAAAGAGTTAAAGTTTACATACCAAGCGGAGCATTATGCGGGATCGATGGGTTAAAATCCGCTTCTACCGGCAGGATAGATCACGTTACCCTTACTACAAGAAAACCGCCGAAGGGCCTTGAGGGTGCGCCGTATCTGAAAGAGAAGAATATAGACCTGTCCGGTATTACCGGCGAGGAGACGATCTTCGATGGCAACGTCGAAGAAGCGATAAGGGGGTTTCCGCAGAATGTGAATGTCGCGGCCGTCCTCAGCCTTGCGGGACTCGGCGCGAAAAAGACGACCGTTAAAATAGTTACATCGCCTCATTATACGAAAAATATCAACGAGGTAGAGATCTCGGGCGAGTGCGGCAGGATATTCACGAGGACCGAAAACGTGCCCTCAATGGCAAATCCGAAGACGAGCGAGCTCGCGGTATTTTCAGCGATAGCGACGCTTGCGGGGATCACGAATAGTGTCAGGATAGGGACGTAGCAAGAGATGCGCTCTTTGACTAAGACAGGTTTCTATATTTCGAAGAAGATCGGCAAGGCGATAGCCGATTATAACCTGATCGAGGACAAGGACAGGATCCTCGTCGCGGTCTCCGGCGGCAAGGATAGCCTGTCGCTTTTAAAGCTCCTGGCGGAGCGCAGGAAATGGGCGCCCATAAAGTATGAGCTCATTGCGATGCATGTTGAGACCGATTTCAGGTGCAGGGCCTGCGTCCACACGAAGAAGCTTAAAGAATTTTTTAAAGAGCACGGCGTAAAGTACCATTTCGAGAAGATAAAGATACGGGATGAGAAGAAGAAAAGCACTTCCTGTTTCTGGTGCTCGTGGAACAGGAGAAAGGCGCTATTCCTGGCGGCCGACAAGTTAGGCTGTAGAAAGATCGCGTTCGGGCACCATAAAGACGATATTATAGAGACGCTCCTTCTGAATATCTTTTATCACGGCGAGTTTGCGGCAATGAACCCGCGGCAGGAGCTCTTCGGGGGCAAGATAACCATAATAAGGCCGCTCTGCTACGTCGAGGAAGCGAGTACGAGAAAATTCGCCAAAGAATCCGGTTTTCCTTCGCAGGTGTGCAGATGCCCGAATTCCGATACGTCGAAGAGACGGATGATGAAGAAGATGATAGGCTCACTTGAGAAGAGTTGTCGGCATGTCAAAACGAACATCTTCAGGAGCATTTCAAGAGTAAAAGAAGATTATATTAAAATAAAAGATGAGAGGAGGTGAAAGAAATGGCAGAAAAAGTCGCAAAGGTAGGGATAAAGAGGAAAAAGGGCTATCTCTATTACGTCGATAAGAAGGGCAACGTAGTCGAAACGAAGATGGCCAGAGGCAAATCCAAAGGGGGCGGCGGTAAAGTTATCGCGAAACCCGCAGTGAAGAAGGCGAAGGGATACCTCTACTTCATCGATAAGAAGGGCGACGTCTCGAGAGCTAAAATGCTCGTAGGCGGAAAGAGGAAGAAGAGGAAATAGCAGTTGTTGCAATATTAACGGCAGAGGAGGCGGAACGCATGTTTCGTCTCCTTTGTTTTTGTTGGCAATTTGGCTAATATTAAAATATAATAAGAGATATGGAAAAAGAGAATATCTTCATAAAGGGTGCGAGGGAACATAACCTCAAGAATATAGATCTCGAGATACCGCGGGGGAAGCTTGTCGTCGTTACGGGCCTTTCGGGCTCCGGCAAGTCATCCCTTGCTTTCGACACGATATATGCCGAGGGGCAGCGCAGGTATGTCGAGTCCCTCTCCAGTTACGCGCGCCAGTTCCTCGAACA
>PLLI01000060.1:21964-30632 GCA_003140915.1 Candidatus Omnitrophota bacterium | reverse complement strand
TATACGCGGATACGGGTATGACCTTATCTATGCCCGATTCTACGCTATAACACCCGTCGAAAACTCCTCCCGAACAGGAGCACGTTCCAACAGCAACCACGAACTTAGGTTCAGGCATCTGTTCGTATATCCTCTTCAACCTGCATTTTATCTGCCTTGTGACGGGGCCGGAACAGACGAGCACATCGGCATGGCGCGGGGTCCCCTTAAGCTGGACCCCGAAACGCTCCAGGTCGTACCGCGGTGTGAGCGCCGCGATTATCTCTATGTCGCAGGCATTGCACGCGCCGGTATTGAAATGGAGTATCCATGGCGATTTTATCCTGGACCAGGTAACAATCTTCTCTACTAATCCCATTTCTCGCTATCTCCTGAAAAGTATCACCAGGCCGGTTATGGCCGCTAAAATATATATAGCCGCTATCACGAACGACCCGCCCGAAAGCGACGGGACGGTCGCTATGGTCAGTGTGAAAACGTGCAAAAGGGTAAAGAAAAACGCGAACGGGAAAAACTGGCTATAGTCCGGCTGCATCATATTTGTCGGCACATCCTCGCCGCACGCGTATGATTTCTCCGTACCCGCCTCGCGCGTCTTCGGCCTGGCCGAAAGCATCGATAATAGTCTTGAAAAGCCGAGCATCGCGGCGAGCACTATCATGAATGCTACAGGGGGCGTTAACAAAATATGGTTCATTTGTATATACCTTTAACCTTTCAGGCTCCTCAGGCTTCGCACGTCCAAAGAATCGGTGTGCCGGAATACCCATAACGCGATGCCTGCAGCCGTGGCCGCGATAACGACCTCGATGACGATGATGGTCATGACGAGGCCCTGGGCCAAAGACGTCCGGCCGGTGATCTTCCCGGCTAAGATTATGAGAAGCGTCACGGCCTTTATCAATAACTCGATACCTATTATGGCGCGTATCATGTTGCGGGTAACGACGAGGCAATATGCCCCGCACGCAAATAATAATATGATAAAGAAGCCGAAGGTGCTGAATAATTGCCAGCTGTTAGCGTTCATTTCGTTTATTCTCCTCGAATAATATTACGACTCCCAGCGCACCAGCGAGCAGGATGATAACCTGGCCCAGGATGTCGAGCCGCCTAAAATTCCACAACACATCCCGGACATCCTGCTGCAATGCCGGGACCGGCGCCATTATGAAATCCTGCCTTACTTTCAGCAGGACGAGTGCGATACCGATGACCACAAGGATCACGGGCAGATACCAATATCTCTTGAATCGGTCCTTCGATGCCTGCAGTATCTCTTTATGAGTCAGGGGCTTTGTGAGGCTTATCGTGCTGACGAATACCGCGGTTATGAGCCCCGTGCAGACCGAGAGCTCAAAGACCGCTGCCAGGGGTGAGTCCAGCCTGAATATGAGTATGGATATGAGGGCACTCGTTGCTGCCAGGCCTATCGTCGCCTTTAGAAGGCTCCTGCCCATCACCGACCACAATGCGGCGATAATCGTCAATATCAAAAACGTTAAGTTTATGTTCATATTCACCTTACCAATATTTCTTTTACTGGCAGTATAAAGATGTTAAAAAAGAACGGAAAGAATACCCCGACGCCTATAGTTATTGCCGCCAAGATTATCGAAACCGCAAGGACTCCCCTGTCCGCCTCTTTCAGGCCCTCGAGGCCGCTCCTTAGTTTGCCGAAGAATACACGGCGCTGCATCGAAAGGAAATATGCCAGAGTGATGATGCTCGCCAGGACCGCCAGACAGGCGTAAGCGTAATGGCTCGTCTGCCACAAGGCAATGACGATTATGATCTTCGACCAGAACCCGGATAGCGGAGGGATCCCGCAGGTAGAAAGAAACGCTATGACGGACGTAGCGCCCGTGACCGGCATCTTTTGAGAGATCCCGCCCAGCTTGTTCATATCGCAGGTGCCGGTCTCTTTTTCTACAGCGGCTGAATTTACGAAAAGAAGCGATTTGAAGACAGAGTGATTAAAGAGATGGAAGACCGCGCCCGCGATACCGAGTCCTGTCCCTGTTCCGAGGCCCAATATTATATATCCCATCTGGCTTATGCTTGAATACGCGAGCATGCGCTTGAAATTATCCTGGCCGATGGCAACGATGGCGCCCACGAATATTGAGATTGTTCCGACGAGCATCAGGACATTATTGACGGGTTGGTTGTACGGAAATAACGATGTTACTATGCGGATCATCGTATATATGCCGGCGGCCTTCGTAACGACCCCGGCCAATAATACCGATACGGAAGCGGGAGCCGCAGTATATGCGTCCGGCAGCCATCCGTGAAAAGGAACGAGCCCGCCTTTGATGAATAACCCGCAGATGAAGAGCCCGATGGCGAATACGATGAGTGAGGAGTTACGCGCCTCTGCGATGCCGCTTGCAATGGCGAAGAAAGATGTGCCGCCCGAGGCAAGAAGCAATATGCCTATGGCCGACAACATCAGGACTGTCGCTACCGCTGAGAGGATGAGGTATTTGAACGCTCCTTCGAGCGATTCAAGGCTTTTCGGGTAAGCGATCAGAAGGAACGACGAGACCGCCGTTATCTCCATGAAGACGTAGAGCGAGAAGATATCTTTCACCATGATGATACCGCTCATACCCAGCGATGCCAGGATAAGCAGATTTATGAATTTGAACCTGCCCCCCTCTTCGGTTATAGTATATTTCGCGACAAAGAGGCTCGCTATCGAAACCATGCCTATGCAGATGAACATTATGAAGCTCAGGTGATCGACGAAGAAGCTGACCTTGAAGAACGAGTCGAGCGGCTTGAGAGAATTGTTCCAGAAGATGGGATGATGAAATATAGCGACTGCTATCTGTGAAATGAAGAGCGCGAGGGCGAACCAGAACGCGGCCCTCTTCATCTTGTCATTGCTGGCGAAGACAAGGTTCAGGATGATCACTCCGAAAAGCGGTATCAAGATCATTAACGACGGCACTAAAATTCCTCCAATCTTAAATTGAGCGGATCAAAAATATCACTATTAAAACCATTGCTCCTATCGACCAAAGTATGTATGAGCTGTAATTGCCGGTGTGGAGCTTTCTAATCGCGCCCGTGATGGCATACATAGTCCTGACGACCATAACGTTGTAAACCCAGTCTATTGCCTTGTCGAGCCAGGACGCTATCCGCGAAAAGAGATTTACTATATGTAGGCCTATATTATAAGGGTCAAAGAACCGTTTCTCTGCCCTATCGTATATGCTGTCGAGAACAGGAGCATGGCGTATATGGTCTGACGCACCTATGGCCTTTCCGGACTTTCTCACTCCGTAAATATGATTTAATAGAGCCAGAGCCAGTACCACTACCGTGATGATCACGAGTAAGGCATTTGACGGCAATCCCGCGAAATTATGGCCTTCGAGCCGCTCACCTAATACAGGCTGAATGAGACCTTTGAGCGGAAGCGCGTTCCAGAGGCCGAAGAGAACGCACGTTAACGCTATCACTATCATCGGAATGAGCATCCTGACAGGCGCCTCTTTGACATCCGTCTTGCTCTGGCCTTTTCCTAAATAGGCGGCATGGCCAAGTTTTAGAAAGGATGCGGCTGTAAGAAATGACCCTGCGATCGCCGCGATATAAAATATCAAGCCTCTCTCTAATGCCCCATCATAGATAAGTTCTTTCGAGAAAAACCCGTTAAAAGGCGGGACTCCGGATATGGATGCGGCCGCGATAAGGAAACATGTGAACGTTATCGGCATCTTCCGCCTCAGGCCGCCCAGTTTTGCGAGGTCTGTCGTGCCTGCCTGTTTCTCGACCGAACCGCCTGTCAAGAAGAGGCAGCTCTTGTAGAGCGCATTGTTGATCATGTGAAAAAGCCCGCCGACAATCCCGACCGGGACAAGGGTGCCTATACCCAGTATCATGTATCCGACCTGGCTTATCGCGTGGTAGGACAAAAGTCTCTTATAGTCCTTCTGAACAAGTGCCATCATTACTGCCAGGACTATCGTGATAGCACCTATCGTCATGAGCGTCGTACTCGCCCACGAATGGACGTCGAGCTTGAACATGTCCAGAGATATCCTCGTCAGGAAGTATATGCCGAGGAGTTTTTCCAGGGCCGCAGGCAGTATCGCCATGAAAGGCAGCGGCGCATCGATCGCGGCGTCAGGGATCCAACTGTGGAACGGCATCGAGCCCGCCTTCGATATCGCGCCTATCACCAGCAGGATGAATGCGAGCCCGCCCAGCCCACCGGTCGTGATGGCTATCTGCGAAATAGTAAGCGTGCCTGCGAGGTGCGCTGTAATGGCCATGCCTGTCATCATACATAGATCACAGACCCCTACGATGATAAAGGCTTTAGTTGCGGTCTTAAAGGCGTTCTTATTCCCTATCGCGATCATGCCGAATAGAGTGAGGAGTGTGCCCTCCCAGAAAAATAGCATGACGATGAGGTTGTCCGAAAGGACGGCGCCGTTAACCATGCAGAACGTCAATAGCAAATATACGTAAAACTGCTTTGCATAATTTTTTGCGTGCAGCGAGGCGGTAGAATATAAGGTCACTAAAAATGCGAAGCCTGCCACTGCAAGGATGATGAATGCGCTGAACTGGTATAATCGAAGCGAGAGGTCTATGCCGAAGCCCGACCAGGGTATTGAAAAATTGAGATTGGATCTGAAGAGTATTATGGCGGCAAAGAAATTTAAGGCAGTCCCGGCCACGGAGACGATCTCTTTGGCCCAACCGGCCCTTTTAGGTACAAATAGGACCGCAAGCGCCGTTATTAAAGGTATTATTATAGGAAATAATATCGCGTGTCCAGGCATCTTAAATCCCCATCATCTGTTTGACCGCTATCTGAACAAAATCCGAAGGAAATTTTATCAGGATGCCTCCGGCTATCGAAAGTATCGCAAGGGCCGCGACGGATATGACCATCACCCTGGATCCTTCCCTGGCGGGCGGCTTTTGCGCGTCGCCTAAAAATATGAGATTGAATATCCTGAAAAGATATATTATCGTCAGAAAAGCTCCGGCCAAGAAAGTGAGCGTTATCCACATATTGCCGCTATTGGCCGCGCCTGAAAATACCAGATATTTACTGAAGAACCCTCCGAACGGCGGTATGCCCATTACCGAGAAGGCGCATCCCAGGAACGAAAGCGCGGTCACCGGCATGGTAGCGAAGAGCCCGCCCATCTTGGTTATATCTTTTGTCTTTGTATTCTGCTCTACGATACCTGCGCATAAAAATAGCCCGCCTTTGGCGAGCCCGTGCATCAATATGAAGAGGAGCGCCCCGGCGCATCCTATCTCGTTACCCACTGCAAACCCGAGAAGTATGAAGCCGATCTGACTTACCGTCGAATACGCGATTATGCGTTTCATGTCCGTTTCGACGAGCGCTGCGCCGGCCGATACGAGCGCGCTCACAGCCGCTATTACCGGTACCACCGTATGCCATATCTGGCCGATCGTGAAAGTCGCGATGAATAGTCTCGCGAAAACATAGACGCCGATCTTGACGAGGACGGCCGCGTGCAGCAATGCCGTCACGGGCGACGGCGCGACGCCGGCATCCGGCAGCCACGTGTGGAACGGCAATGTCGCGGACTTCGAAAGTATTCCGACGAGTATGAGGATGACGACAATATCAGGTACCGGATTCGTCTTAAAGGCCGCCTTTATGACAGGTAGATCGAACGAGCCGGTAATTTGATATATATAGATGAAGCCCAAAAGCATCAGAAGCGCGCCGAATACCGTTACCAGGAACGCCTTGTCAGCCTTCAGGACATATTCTTTTTCCCGGAAAAATCCTATGAGCCTCCAGCTTGCGATCGCCGTGATCTCCCAGAATAGATAAAGAAGTATCAGGTTGCCTGAATATACCAATCCCATCATCGAGCCGAGAAATAGCGTTACCATTAGATAATACTCATTACGGTTGCCGTAATGATTTATGTAATCGAATGAATAAAGGACTATTATGGCGCCTACGAGCGATGAGACGATCGCCATGAATACGGCAAGGGCGTCGGCAGTCAGGATGAAATTGAATCCGAGCGGCAATTCGTGGCTTATAGTTATGACGCGGCCTGCGAGGACGGGCCCTGCGAGAAGGATCGAAAATACCAAAGATGCCGAAACCATTATAAGCGCTGTCAGGTTCCGGGCAAACTCTGATGCCCTGCCGATAACGGGAAGGAGAAATGACCCAAGTACCGGTATGAAAATACAGCCTAATAGATAATAATTTTCCATTTGATTATTATAACAAAATTTTGGTTACTTCGCCACAGCGATATCGGGCGCGGTCCTCTTCGACTTCATTATCGCCCAGACGAGCGACGCGCAAAGTAACGAAACTACTATCCATCCGCCGATCCCGAGTTTATTATACTGAACGACTATGGGCGCTATTATTACGGAGACGAGGTTAACGACTTTTATCATCGGGTTCAGTGCCGGACCGGCAGTATCCTTGAGTGGATCGCCGACCGTGTCGCCTACTACAGCTGCCTTGTGCCGCTCAGAGCCTTTGCCGGTATTCTTCGCAATGTCCCGTATTTCGTCTTCGATAGTCTTCTTGGCGTTATCCCATGCTCCGCCCGAATTAGACATAAATACTGCCAGCAGTTGACCTGAAAGGATTATGCCTGCTAAGAATCCCCCGAGCGCTTCAACCTGTAGGACTAGCCCGACTACTATCGGAGAGACGATGCATATTATAGCAAGGCCCACCAGCTCTTTTTGAGCCGCTGTAGTGGATATGGCCACGGCCTGTTTATAATCAGGTTTAATTTTGCCTTCCAGAACACCGAGCTTGAACTGGCGCCTGACTTCATGAACGATCAATGAAGCAGCTCTAGCTACCGCTTGGATACTGAACGCCGAGAATAACCACGGTATAGCCCCGCCTATCAGCATTCCCACAAATACTTGAGGGACTGAAACGCGTATGCCTATTGAATTGAGCTGATCGGCAGGCAGTATACCTAAAGCGGCCTGGACTTTGCTCACGTCGACCATGTATGAACCAAATAAAGCTACAGCCGCGATGACCGCCGAACCGATCGCGACCCCCTTTGTGATGGCTTTTGTTGTGTTGCCTACTCCATCGAGGTCGGCCATGATCTGACGTGCTTCTTTCGTCTCTTTATCTTCTTTGCCGNNGTATGCTACTTTTGTGGTGCCCGCAATCCCGGGAATGGTCCCAAATATAACTATCGATGAAAATATGGTTGTAGCTATAACGAGTATCGACCATACCGCGGATTCGTATCCTACTGCGATTCCGGATAATATAGTGGTCGCTGCGCCTGTGCTGGTAGATTTTCTGATCTCGCGGACCGGTTTGCCCTCTGTTCCGGTGAAGTATTCGGTAAGGCGATCGATCGCTATCGCAAGGCCTACTCCGACCGCGGTCGCGAGGAAAGGCCTCCACCACCCGCCCGGCAGCTTGTTCATGTAGACGTACGCGAGCACTCCAAAAAGTGCAACAGATATGGCTGCCGAAGTGAGGAAGCCACGGAATATTGCCTTCATTGCGTTGCCGCTCTTTGACGGCCCGCCTTTGACAGCATAAGTCCCGATTATTGAGCACAAAACACCGATTCCTCTGACGAGGAGCGGATAGACTATCCATTCGAGCCTGTGGGTTATGTGGTATAGCGCAAGACCCAGGATAAGGCCTGCTACGATCGTAACTTCGTATGATTCGAATATGTCCGCGGCCATACCGGCGCAGTCACCAACGTTATCTCCGACGAGGTCGGCGATTACCGCCGGGTTTCTCGGATCGTCTTCCGGTATACCGGCCTCAACTTTACCGACCAAGTCTGCGCCGACATCGGCTGCTTTGGTGAATATTCCGCCGCCCACCCTCATGAATAATGCAAGGAGCGTCCCGCCGAACCCGAAACCTAACAATGCGTCGGGCGCTGCCACTCCGAATATGATGAATATTATCGTGCCTCCGAATAATCCGAGGCCGTCTGTGAGCATACCTGTGATCGTGCCCGAACGGTAAGCTATTCTGAGTGCGTCGCCGAATGATCTCTTCGATGCCTGGGCTACTCTCACGTTACCCTGTACCGCCATGCGCATACCGAGCTGTCCTACGAGGAGCGAGAATACGGCGCCCATGATGAACGCGAGCGCCCTGCCTATGCCTATGATCAATCTAACCGCGCTCTCCGGGTGTCCCGCGAATCTCTGCAAGGCTTCTTCCGAAGGAGGAACTATGTATACGGAGAAGAATAATGCGAATGTAAGCAGGCCTATCAGCGGTAATATAGAGAAGAGTTGTTTTTTAAGATATGCGTTCGCGCCTTCGCGGATAGCGTTCCATACTTCTATCATCTTCGCATCGCCTTTATCTTCCCGCAGTATCTGTTTGCGAAGAAATAATGCGTAAAGTAGTCCTAATATCGATACTCCCAGAACGCTCCATATGGCGATCTGCTCAAAAAACGTCAGTCCGTAAACCATTGCATTGCTCTCCTCATTTATTATGAATGCTAAAAAAATAGACCTCCTACCATCCTAACGAGGAGGTCTTAAGAAGACTTCTTTGTCTATCGATTTATATCAGTATTATATCTCTAATTCCAAAAATGTCAACAATTTTTCGGGATGAAATTTTTCGATACTGCAGTTATGCGGTTACTTTTGTGGCCGCCTT
>PLLI01000060.1:21212-21935 GCA_003140915.1 Candidatus Omnitrophota bacterium | reverse complement strand
CACAAAAGTTCCGCCACCTGAGGCGAGCGAAAAATTTCTACCTTTGTAAGCAGGTGCCAATTCTACCATCAAATTCGTGGTGGCATATAATTTAAAAGTAATACAACACGTAGACGATGCTTAAACGTCGGTTGCTTGTCTTACACTTTTCTTTATCGTATTGCCAATCTAACGCCAACAACATACATATCAAATACAGCCTTTTGGCCTTTAGGCGATATAACCATATATTCAATTTTAGGTTCGCCCGTCTTAATTTTTACTGCAACGGGTAAGGTGTTGTTAATTGCTGTATCAAACGGATATTTCTCATCAACCCCTGTACCTTTTACATAACCGGTTACTGCACTACCCCTTCCCTTGAATATCAGAAATACTACATCATCAATAGCAGACACGGCATTTGAAGCATCGACAGTTTTCCACTCATCAGAAAGCGTAGGAAGCGCTTTGCCGATAAGCGTCGTTTGTTGCACCACATCGTGCAATCCTTTTTCTAGTCGGCCCATCTGGGTGTCTCTTTTTACTTCGCCCTTGTGTTGTCCCCAGTCTTTGACTATAAGCACACTACTTGTGAGAAGAATAACTGCAAGCGTAGGGATAAAGCTTATACTAAACAGCCACCTAACAAATTCACTCATAGGCTCTCTCCGCGTTGGTTTCTATATCCGTTTTATTCAAAAGCAGCTAAAATTTTCCCATCCTCAGGTGGCGGAACTTTTG
>PLLI01000060.1:0-21161 GCA_003140915.1 Candidatus Omnitrophota bacterium | reverse complement strand
ACATGCCTAATGTAAATTTGCGCCCGCTGAAGGCGGTCACAAAAGTAACCGCCTGGCTGCGGATGAAAAATTTTAACTTACCCGCACCGGCATGACGATGAACGGTATGCCCTTCTGGTGGAGGCGGCGCTGGACGGCGAAGGTCGTGTAGTTATAAAGCATCTTCGTGAATATGGTATCCTGCGGGAAGACTATCTGTCCGCCGAAGAATACGCTATTCGGGTAGCGCTCGAATATCTCATAGGCCATATTCGATATGTCATCGGCTATTTCCGTCCCTATGGTGGAGAAGGCCTCTGCATGGAATCCCTGGTTCTTCATGAACGCGACGTAATGGTCAAGCTCATCCTGGACGTGCTTCTTTAATTCTTCAATTGCGTCGACACCTTTGAAGTTGCCGGCGTCGATTATTCCGGCTGTGATAAAGACAAAGTTTTTGATATCGCCGAAGAGGCGCCGGACGTTAAATAGGGTATGCAGGCCCATGCCGTTGAAACCGTTCACCAGGATCACCGCGGTCTTCGATTCAGGGTCATATTGCGGCTCCGGCCCTTTTCCCTCGCTCGATTCGACCGATTTTGCTATCTCTGCAGCGTGGACCAGATTATCGAGCCGGACAAGGAGTTTCATCGTTCTTTTATAATAACGTTTGATGGCAACCGCTATCCCGACGAGCGAGCCTGTTATGAAGATGGTTATCCAGCCGCCTTCATGGAATTTTATTATAATGACGGAAAAGAGTATGAAGGTCGTGAGGACGAGTCCGACGCCGTTGACTAGCAGTTTCTTTAACCATGCCGCGGTCTTGCCCCTCTCGTTCCACCAATGGCGCACCATCCCAAGCTGGGACAGGCAGAAGGTTATGAATACGTTAATGGCATATAATACGACGAGGAATTTCACCGACCCACGGCTGAGAGCGATCAACACAAGGGCCGCGCCGCCCATCAACAATATGCCGTTCTGGGTAACGAAACGCTCGCTCAACAGCGAAAATTGGAACGGGAACCACCTGTCCTGCGCCATATTCGCCAGGACGCGCGGCCCGTCGAGAAATCCTGTCTGGGCGGCGACGAAAAGGATGACCGCTTCCGATATGAGGGTGACGAGTAAAAATGTATAACCTACCTGCGGGTTCCAGCCGGCTGTCAGGTTCTCCAACAGGACGGCGTTCAGGGTTTTGCCGTGCTGGAACTGGACGCCAAAGAGAAGGTATCCGAGCATGAGCCCGCCTGCTACGGTGGCCAATGAGATCGCCATGTATTGCATCGTCTTCTTTGCAGTCGCTACCCTCGGCTCCCGCAGTATTGGCAGACCGTTCGATACAGCTTCTATTCCCGTATAGGTTCCTGCGCCCATGCTGTATGCTCTCATGAGCAGCACGAGCATCCCGAACGTGCCCATCTCGGCCCTCGCAGCATTGACGTCGGTGACCGTCGCATGCATTACGTTCCCGAGTTGGGAAGCGTGGGTCGCGATAGTGTATATAATAACGAATAGATGCGTTCCCAGAAAGATAAGGAATATAGGGACGAGCGGTAATACAGATTCTTTCACGCCGCGCATATTTAATAGAGTGAGCGCAAGCACCCCTAATACCGCAATCGGTAGTTTAAATTGCAGCAAGGTCGGAGGCAGAAAACTGAAGAGCGCGTCCGCGCCGCTGGCTATGGAAAGCGCTATGGTCAGGACGTAATCGACCATAAGGGCGCAGCCTGAGATCATTCCGATAGACGGCGAGAGGAGTTTGCTTGCGACCAGGTAGCCGCCCCCGCCCGTGGGGAACAGTTCGATTATCTGGGAATAGCTTGAACTTATTACGAAGATGGTTACGGCGGTCGCGATGGCGATAAATATGCCAAGGAACATGTGCGTCTTCAGCGCCAGGAACGCTTCTTCTGGACCGTAACAGCAGGATGACAGGCCGTCCGAACCCAATCCGACCCAGGCAAAGAAGGCTATGAGCGAGATTTTATGAAATAACTGCGGGTCGTGCAGGTTTCTGGCTTTACCTATGACTGATTCCTTGATCCTCCCGAATATATTGGGCTTGTCTGTCATAAGGTAATTATTCTATTATAGCTAAAGAAGGATATCAAGAAGATATTTATCGATAAAGTGCGCGGCGCCGCGGCCTTCGGATATAGCCCATACTACCAGGGATTGCCCTCTTCTCATATCGCCTGCCGCGAATACCTTCTTTGTGGAAGTCAAATAGTCGGCAGATGTCTTCACATTGCCTCGAGGATCCAGTTCAACGTCCAATTCTTTGATCAAGCCGGAATGCTCAGGGTGGAGAAAACCTACCGCCAGTATTATAAGGTCCGCCTCTATCTCAAAGTCGCTACCGGAGACCTCTTTCATGACTGGACAGCCCTTTTCATCTTTCTGTGAAAAGTCTACGCGAACACACGATATCTTTTTTACATCGCCTCCCTGGCCAACGAACCTCTTTGTGAGGATGGACCAGTGGCGTTCTCCGCCTTCTTCATGGCTTGTGGAGGTCTTCAAAATTAGCGGGTATTTCGGCCATGGATAAGCATCGGTCCGGCAATCCGCGGGTTTCGGTAAAACCTCTATCTGGACCACGCATGAAGCGCCTTGCCTATTTGCCGTCCCTACGCAGNNCTACGCAATCGGCGCCCGTATCCCCGCCTCCGATAATGACCACTTTCTTAGCCTTAGCGTCTATCAGTTCATCCGCCGGTATCTTTTTCCCGGCAGAACGCCTGTTCGACTGGATCAGATAGTCCATTGCGAAATGTATGCCTGAGAGTTCTCTTCCCGGGATACTTATGTCGCGCGGCGTTCGGCTGCCGCCGGCAAGGCATATTGCGTCGAATTCTTTTTTCAGTTTCAGGACCTTAAGATCAACTCCGACATTGACGCCCGTGACAAATCTTATTCCTTCTTTTTCCCATAACTTGATTCGCCGGTCCAGGATGCTTTTCGCCAGTTTGAAATCCGGTATCCCATACCTTAATATACCGCCTATCTTATCGTCCCGTTCGAATACTGTAACGGCATGCCCTGCCCTGTTTAACTGGTCGGCGGCCGATAACCCTGCCGGCCCAGAACCGATAACGGCTACCTTCTTACCCGTGCGCTTTACCGGCTTTCGCGGCCTGATAATGCCGCTTTTAAACGCATGCTCGATTATTGCCAGTTCGTTCTCCCTGATCGTGACCGGGTCATCGTTTATTCCGAGGACGCACGCATACTCGCAGGGCGCCGGACATATCCTGCCCGTTATTTCGGGCAGATTATTTGTTGCATGGAGCATCTCCATCGCCTTATCCCATTGGCCGTGGAATATAAGGTCGTTCCACTCCGGGACATAGTTTGCGATCGGGCAGCCCCAGTGGCAAAAAGGAGTTCCGCAATCCATGCATCGCGAACCCTGCTCTTCGGACATCTCGTCGGAACGCAACTCGGCCACTTCCCTGTAATCCTTGACCCTCTCGCAAACAGGCCTGTAGGAAGAGACTTTTCGCTGGACCTTTAAAAACCCGTGAGTATCACCCATCCGAAACCTCTGACGACTCTTTCCTTTTGATAATTTTTGCGTTGCCGAGTATGCGCTTGTATTCCAGCGGCATGACCTTGACGAATTTCTTCATGGTATTTTTAAAATTCGCGAGTATCTTCTTTGCGATAGGGCTCCCCGTATATCTCGAATGGTTGAGGAGAAGGTCATTTAAGGTCTCTCCATCTTCGGGGCCGACTCTCTCAAGCTCGACCATCTCCTTGTTATATTTGCCTTCAAATTCTTTGTCCGGGTCGTATATGTAGGCGATGCCTCCGGACATGCCTGCGGCAAAATTCCGGCCCGTCCTGCCTAGCACTATCACGCGGCCGCCTGTCATATATTCGCACCCGTGATCACCCACGCCTTCGACTACCGCAAATAGCCCGGAATTGCGTATACAGAATCTCTCGCCCGCCACGCCTCGTATATACGCCTGGCCGTTTATGGCACCGTAAAATGTGGTGTTCCCGATGATTATGTTTTTGTCGGGGGCGTATTGGCTCGACTTGTCAGGATAAATTATTATAGTACCGCCTGATATACCTTTTCCGACATAATCATTCGCCATGCCTTCCAGTTCAAAAGTTATGCCTTTTGCCAAAAAGGCGCCGAAACTCTGGCCTGCCGTGCCCTTGAATTTGCAGCGTATCGTATCTTGAGGAAGCCCTTCTTCCCCGTGCGTACGACAGACCTCGCCTGACAACATGGCGCCGGTAGTCCGGTTCACGTTTTTGATCTCAAGGTCTATCAGTACGGGGTCTGAGTCTTTTATGGCTTTCCGGGCAAACTCGATAAGCTTAACATCGAGCACTTTATCGACGCCGTGGTCCTGACTTATGGTGCAATGCGTGTCCACCTTCTTAGGCACGGACGGCCTGTAAAGGATCTTTGCAAAATCGACCTGGCCCGCTTTCCACGATGATACGTTCTCATTCCGCTCCAGGAGGTCGGTCCGCCCTATCATCTCATCCATGCGCCTGATGCCCAGGCCCGCCATGATCTCACGCAATTCCGCCGCTACAAAATTGAAATAATGTATCACGTATTCAGGTCTGCCCCTGAACCTCTTTTCAAGTATTTCGTCCTGCGTTGCCACACCGACGGAGCAGTTATTTAGGTGGCAATGTCTGAGCATGATGCACCCGGAAACGATCAGGGCAGCCGTGCAGAATCCGAACTCCTCGGCGCCTAACAATGCGGCTATCGCCACATCCCTCCCGGTCCGCATCTGGCCGTCCGTCTGAAGGCGCACTCGGCTTCTCAAATCGTTCAGGACGAGGGTCTGGTGAGTTTCGGAAATTCCCAATTCCCATGGCAGCCCGGCATGCTTTATAGAACTTAGGGGCGACGCGCCTGTTCCGCCGTCTCCGCCCGAAATGAGTATCATGTCCGCATGGCCTTTTGCAACGCCGGCCGCGATAGTTCCCACGCCTATCTCCGAGACCAGTTTAACGCTTATGCGGGCCATGGGATTTACGTTCTTCAAGTCAAATATGAGCTGTGCCAGGTCCTCTATCGAATAGATGTCATGGTGCGGCGGCGGCGAGATCAATGTAACGCCGGGCGTCGTATATCTCGTGCGCGCTATTATGAAACTGACCTTGTGGCCGGGCAGTTGGCCGCCTTCACCCGGCTTCGCGCCCTGCGCGATCTTTATCTGCAGTTCGTCCGCATTCACCAGATAGTTGGTTGTGACCCCGAAACGCCCGGAAGCGACCTGCTTTATGGCGCTTCGGGTGGAATCGCCGTTAGGAAGCGGCGTAAACCTTGATGGATCTTCCCCTCCTTCGCCGGTATTCGACCTTCCGCCAAGCCTGTTCATCGCGATGGCGAGCGTTTCATGCGTAGCCCTGCTGATGGATCCAAAGCTCATCGCTCCTGTAGCAAGGCGTTTGAATATCGATTCAACCGGCTCAACCTCTTCTATAGGTATAGGCGTAACGGACTTGAATTTAAGCATGCCGCGCAGCGTGCAGGGATTTCCAGACTGGTCATTTATCAATTTTGCGAATTCCCGGTATTTTTTATGATCGTTCAGTCTCGTAGCGTCCTGGAGAGCGGCAATGGTGTCGGGGTTCCACAGGTGGAACTCGCCATCCCTCTTCCATTGATATAGCCCGCCGGTCGCGAGATACGGCGCTTCGGATTTCGAATAGGATTCGCTGTGCCGCGCCGCGCACTCTTTGTAGATTACGTCGAATCCTATGCCGCCGATCCTCGAAACAGTGCCTGAAAAGCACTTTTCCACGACCTCGGCATTCAAGCCCAACGCTTCGAATATCTGCGCGCCTCTGTAGCTCTGGAGGGTGGATATGCCCATCTTCGACAATATTTTCAAGATCCCTTTATCTATCGCCTTCACGTAATTATCTCTGGCTTTTTCGAAAGAGAGATCCAGGTCCCCGTCTTCTATCAACTTCCGGACGGCCTCATAAGCAAGATAAGGATTGACGCAATCCGCTCCGTATCCGAAAAGAAGAGCAAAATGATGGACCTCGCGCGGCTCGGCGCTTTCAACTACTATACCTATCTGCGTGCGAAGAGATCTTTTGACAAGGTACTGGTGAACAGCTCCCGTGGCTAAAAGCGCGGGTATTGCGCATTTTTCCTTATTTACACCTCTATCGCTTAATATGATAAATTTATAGCCTTTCTTGATGGCATCGGCGGCTTTTTCACAAATCTCGTTGAGCGTCTTCATGAAATTTTTTTCGCTATCGGTGTCAAAAAGGATGGAGATCGTCTTCGTTTTAAAACCATTGAATTTGATGTAGCGTATCTTCAGCAGCTCTTCATTGGCGAGGATGGGCCGCTTCACGTGAAGGCGATGGCAGTGATCGGCAGTCTCATCCAGAAGGTTCTTCTCAGGGCCTATATAGCTTTCAAGGCTCATCACCAGCTCTTCCCTGATAGGATCGATCGGCGGATTAGTGACTTGTGCGAAGAGTTGCTTGAAATAGGCGTAAAGAAGCTGCGGCCTTGCCGATAGGACGGCGTGCGGTGTGTCGTTACCCATTGACCCGATCGGTTCAACGCCTTTTTCCGCCATGGGTTTTATCAGGATCTTAAGGTCCTCGCGCGTATAGCCGAACGTCTTGAGATCGGTAAGCGGATCGTCTGGTTTCCTTACGCTGATCTTCGGTTTAGATAATGAATCGAGTTCAACGATCTTATCCTTGACCCAAGCACTATACGGGGACCGCGACGCCATGTGATCCTTTATCTCGTCGTCATCTATTATCTTACCCAGCCCGGTATCTATGAAAAATATCTTCCCAGGCTCGAGCCTGCCGGAGGTAAGTATATCTTTCGGTGGTATGTCGAGGACGCCCACCTCGGACGCCATCACCACGAAATCTTTCCTGGTCACGATGTATCGCGCCGGGCGAAGACCGTTGCGGTCGAGACAGGCGCCTATTCGTGTGCCGTCCGTAAAGGCCATTGCCGCCGGCCCATCCCACGGCTCTGTCAGACAGGCGTGGTATTTATAGAAACTTCTGACCTTGGCGCTCATGGAATTATCCTGTTCCCATGCGGAGGGTATCAGCATCATCATCGCGTGCGGCATGGACCGTCCCGAGAGCACAAGCAGCTCAAACATATTATCAAATGAGGCCGAATCGCTGCCGCCTGGAACTATTATGGGAGAGAGCTTCTTTATGTCTTTCCCGAATAATTTACTCGCTAAGAGGCTTTCCCGCGCGCGCATCCAATTTATGTTGCCGCGCAGCGTGTTTATTTCACCGTTATGGGCGAGAAACCTGAAAGGCTGCGAAAGGTCCCATGTGGGGAACGTGTTGGTGCTGTATCTCGAATGGACAAGACACAGGGCGCTCTTTATCGATTCATCTTTGAGATCAAGAAAAAAATTTCCTACCTGGTGAGGCATCAGCAGGCCCTTATACGAAAATGTGCGGCTTGACAGGTTGGTTATGTAGAAAAACGACTTCTGTTTCAGGCCGAGAGACCGTATTGTATTCTCGACCCTTTTTCTTATGACGTATAACTTGCGCTCAAAATCAAGTTGGTCTTTTAGTTTAGCGGCCTTGCCGATGAATACCTGCTCTACTACCGGTTCCGTCTCGCGGGCGGTAACGCCTATGCCGGAGTTATCGACCGGAACGCTGCGCCACCCGAGAAGGATCTGGTCCTCCTCTTCGATAATTTTTTTGAATATGGCCTTGCACGCGTCACGCTCTTTTGGGTCCGTAGGTAAAAATATCAGCCCTGTACCGTATTCATTTTTCCCAGGCAGGTCTATCTTGTCGGGCTTGCAGGCTTTCACAAAAAATTCATGAGGCAGCTGGATGAGTATCCCGGCACCGTCGCCTGTTTTTGGGTCCGCGCCTGTTGCGCCGCGGTGGGCAAGGCGGTTCAAGACCTCGAGCCCCTGCCGGACGATCTCGTTCGACGAGGCCCCTTTTATATTACAGACGAATCCGACGCCGCACGAATCATGCTCGAATCGCGGATCGTATAAACCCTGAGCGTCAGGTAATGACGGATATCGCATAAAAGTCTACCTTACTCTTTCCACTTACTCACGTCTATGGATAATTTTTTGATTTTGGTGCGTATAGTGTTGCGATTAATACCGAGGATATTAGCGGCTTTGAGCTGGTTGCCTTCGGTGCGTTCCAACACGTCTTCTATGAGAGGTTTTTCAACGGCCTCTAAAATAGATTTATATAATACGCCCTTCTTTTCCCTGTATAAAGTTTCAGACAATTTTATCACTTTTTCTTTAAAAGAGTCAAGATTTTGAATGGAATCCGCATTCGCGATCTTTATGACGTCATTTTTCCCGTCGGGATTGTCGGAGATCGAATAACCCTCCTGCCGCAGCATTTTCAGCAAAGCGTCCTTTATTTTGTTCTCATCCTGAGCTATCACGATCGTTATCATATTATTTCACCTTTAATTGCACAATAATTATGCATCTGATTTTAAAATTGTAGGGCGGGTTTCGCCCCGCCCTACAATGTAAAAATTTAGATATCGAAGTAAAGATAGAATTCGTACGGATGAGGTCTCATCCTCATAGGATCTATCTCTCTCTTCCTCTTGTATTCGAGCCAGATATCGATGACGTCTTTGGTAAAGACGCCTCCCTTCAGCAGGTAATCATGGTCTGCCTCGAGCGCGTCGATAGCGCGTCTTAACGAGGAAGGCACTGTCGGTATCTTCGAAAGCTCTTCTTCGCTCAGCTCGAATAGATCGGTGTCCGTCGGGTGGCCCGGGTCGATCTTATTCTGTATACCGTCCAGGCCCGCCATCAACATAGCGCTGAACGCAAGATATCCGTTACAAGCCGGGTCAGGCGGACGGAATTCTATCCTCTTCGACTTCGGGCTGTCCGAATACATAGGTATCCTCACGGCCGCGGACCTGTTCCTTGCTGAATAGACTAGATTTACGGGCGCCTCATAACCAGGAACCAGCCTCTTATATGAGTTGGTAGTCGGCGCGCAGAAGGCCATCAAGCTATTAGCGTGTTTCAAAAGGCCCCCTATGTAGTACTTCGCCGTCTGGCTAAGGAGCGCGTAACCGTTCTTATCGTAGAATAGGTTCGTGCCGTTCTTCCAGAGGCTCTGGTGACAATGCATGCCCGAACCGTTATCCGCGAATAGCGGCTTCGGCATGAAGGTTGCCACCATGCCCGCCTTCTTCGACATGTTCTTTATTATATACTTGTATAGAAGAAGGTTGTCGCCCATCTTCAGGAGCGTATCGAACTTCATGTCTATCTCGCACTGGCCGGCAGTAGCGACTTCATGGTGATGGACCTCGACATTGATGCCGGACTCGATCATCTTAAGGATGATCCTGCTCCTCAGGTCCTGTATGGAATCATGCGGCGGGACCGGGAAATAACCTTCTTTGAAACGGACCTTATAGCCCAGATTCGGGTTCTCTGCCCTGCCTGTGTTCCAGTCGGCTTCCTGGGAATCTATAAAATAGTAACCGGAATTCTCTGTCTGGTCGAAGCGTATATCGTTAAATATAAAGAACTCTGCTTCGGGCCCAAAGTAGATGGTGTCTGCGATCCCCGTACCCTTCAGGTACTTTTCCGCTTTCCGCGCGATGTATCTCGGATCTCGCGAATACGGCTTCCTGGTCAACGGTANNGATCGAAGATATCGCAAATAATGCTCAGTGTCGGTACTTCACAGACCGGATCGACTATCGCACTGCTCGGGTCCGGTATCAATATCATGTCCGATTCCTGTATCTTCTGGAAACCCCTTATCGATGAACCGTCAAATCCTATCCCGTCGACCCATATGGATCTGGTGATGTCATCCATATCCTGGAGTTCTCTGGCCGGTATCGAGAAGTGCTGCCATAACCCGGGCAGATCGTTGAATTTCAGGTCAATTATCTGAATACCCTTCTCCTTTATCAACTTCATTNNAAGGGGATTTTTCGTCTTAACCTCAGCTGCTACCCTCTTTTTAGGCATACACCCTCCCGCTGGTTAAAAAAATAGGCGTTCAAAAGCCGTATTACGGCCATCTTGAACGCCTGTGTCCAATTATATCCGCTTACTCTTCAGGCACCGCTATGTGCCTATTTTTAATCCACCATTATTACAAGTAAAATTATAGCCAGTTTGGTAACCCGTGTCAATGCTATTTTATAAATAGCATCTCCCGGTATTTGGGCAGATCCCAATGCTCATCTGAGACGACGCATTCAAGCTGATCGACGTGTTTGCGGATATGTTCCATGAGCGGCTTCAGTTCTTCGAAATAGAGTTTCCCGCGTTCCTCATGATGCAGCTTCTCTGCTTTTTCGAGCAATTTCACCATCCTTTTGGTATTGTGCCTGACATAATAAATCTTTGCCGCGACTTCGGCAAGGTGCTCCTTGAGGTCATTAAACGCCGCCGTATCGACCTTCAGGGCCGCCGATTTCTTCAGATCGGATAGGTCGTTCAGATTATCGGCCAGCAGCCTTTCATAGTCGTATCCTGCCGGGACCACGCTGGCATTGACCATCTCGTTTAACGTGTTGGCCTCTATCTCGAGGATCGTATTGTACGTATGGACCCAGATGTGGTATCTGGCAACGACCTCTTCTTTTGAAAATACCTTATATTTTTCGAATAAGGCCACATTCGACGGCTTTATGAGCGCTTTAAGCGCCTCGCAGGTCGAAGCGACATTCGGCAGGCCGCGCTTCTTTGCCTCCTTCAGCCACTCGGGAGCGTAGTTATTGCCTTCGAAGCGGACATCCTTGGTCTCTTTTACGATCTGGGCGATTACGCGTAAGACGGCGCTGTGGAAATCCTTCCCCTTCGTTTCTTTTTTGATCTTTTCGGCAACGTAATCGAGGGATTCCGCTATTATCGTGTTCAATACCGCTATCGGCGTGGAAATATTCTGCGAAGACCCGACAGCTCTGAATTCAAATTTATTTCCGGTAAAAGCAAACGGTGAAGTTCTGTTCCTGTCGGTAGTATCTTTATTAAATTTAGGCAGCCGGGTTATGCCCAGGTCTATAATATCTTTCTTCGACACCTTGGTCTTCGCGCCCTTCTCGATCGTGTCGAGTATATCGTTAAGCTGGTCTCCAACAAATACGCTTATGATGGCAGGCGGCGCTTCATTGGCGCCCAACCTGTGCTCGTTGCCCGCCATGGCAACGCTTGCGCGCAAGAGATCCGAGTGAATGTAAACCGCCCTTAATACCGCTGCCAATACTGCCAGGAATTGCAGATTGCCTTCCGGAGTGTCACCTGGGTTCAGCAAATTATTCCCTTTGTCATCGGCGAGCGACCAGTTAAGATGCTTTCCGCTTCCGTTTATGCCTGCGAAAGGTTTTTCGTGGAGGAGACATACGAGATTGTGTCTCAGGGCTATTTTCTTCATCAGCTCCATTAAAAGCTGATTGTGGTCAGCCGCAATATTCGACTCTTCAAAGATAGGAGCAAATTCGTACTGGTGAGGCGCAACTTCATTGTGTCTGGTCATCACAGGTATGCCGAGTTTATATGCCTCTTCCGCGACCTCGAACATAAAGTTAATAACGCGCTCCTTGATGGTGCCAAAATACTGATCCTCCAGTTGCTGTCCTTTCGGCGACGGCGCCCCGACGAGCGTTCTGCCCGTAAGAAGCAGGTCCTGCCGTAGATTGTAATAATTCTTATCGATGAGGAAATATTCCTGTTCCGGTCCGCATGTCGAGAAGACCTTTTTCACGTCTTTATAGCCAAAGAGTTTCAGCAATCCGGATGCGGCCTTGCTCAGCGCCTCATCGGATCTCAGGAGCGGCAGTTTCTTGTCGAGGGCTTCGCCGTTATACGAGATGAATATCGTCGGTATACAGAGGGTGTTGCCGAGCTTCGATTCGATTATGAAGGCTGGGCTCGACGGGTCCCACGCCGTGTAGCCGCGCGCCTCGAATGTAGCGCGGATGCCGCCTGACGGAAAACTCGATGCGTCCGGCTCTCCCTGGATGAGCTTGGATCCGGAAAATTTTTCGATGACCTTACCGGGGCCGGTGATGGAAATGAAGCTATCGTGTTTTTCGGCCGTGAGGCCCGTCATGGGCTGGAACCAGTGAGTGTAATATGTAGCGCCTTTAGAGATTGCCCAATCTTTCATGGCATTCGCTATCTCATTGGCCTGTTCCAACGTTATGAGCTTCCCTTCCGACATCCAGCGCTTGAAGGCTTCGAAAGTTGATTTCGAAATATGTTTCTGCATCGTTTCGAGGTTAAATGTATTTTCGCCGAAATAAGATGAAACTTTTTTATGCGGTAGTTTCGGTTCAAGGTTGACGCTCTTAATACGTGCCAAAGCTTCCTGGCGCATGTTCATGACGAATTTTTCTCCTTTTGTTTATTCAATTGTTCAATATGCCGTTAAGCGTGGGATATTATAGCAACTGGGGAAAGTTAATTCAATAGATTTCCACCTACCCTATCGCCTCTGTGCCTTTTTCTCCGGTCCGTATCCTTATGCATTCGTCGAGATCCTGAATGAAGATCTTGCCGTCGCCGATATTACCGGTCTTGGCGCCTTTCATTATCGCGTCTATCGTAGGTTTGACGAACTGCTCATTTACGGCGATCTCGAGCCTTACCTTCTTGAGCAGGCCGCCTGTTTCTTTCCTGCCGCGGTAAACTTCGGTCCTGCCTTTTTGCCTTCCGCAGCCGAGGACGTTGGTCACCGTCTTTAAGTGTATTTCCGCGTTCTCCAGTTCCTTCAAAACATCTTCCAGCTTATGCGGCTGTATTATTGCGGTTATAAGCTTCATTGAGTACCCTCCGGTAATTTTTTTTAATCAAGCAGCGTGTAGGCGCTCTCTTCGTGCTGAGTAATGTCGAGCCCGATCACTTCCTCCTCATCGCTTACCCTCAGCCCCATAGCAAGGTCGAGGACTTTCAGGATGACGTAGGTCACGGCCACGGCATAGATTATTGCAGCAATGACACCTACAGATTGTATCATAAATTGCGAAGGATTTCCGAAAAATAATCCATTGGAGCCGGCGGAATTGATGACTTTTTGGGCGAAGAGCCCGGTGGCAAGCGCACCTATGGTGCCGCCCACGCCGTGGACGCCGAATGCGTCGAGCGAGTCGTCATAGGTAAATTTAAGCTTGATCACTGCAACCGCTATATAGCATATGACCGCCGCCGCTATTCCGATAATGACGGCTGATGCCGGACTGACGAAACCTGACGCCGGAGTTATAGTGGCGAGGCCGGCGACAGCCCCCGTGGCACCGCCCAGCATGGTAGGCTTGGAAACAAGCTTCCACTCTATGAACATCCATGTAAGCGCCGCTGCAGCCGCCGCGGTATTTGTGGCGACAAATGCAGAAACGGCTATGCCGTTTGCGGATAGCGCCGAGCCGGCATTAAATCCGAACCATCCGAACCAGAGAAGCCCCGCGCCAAGGACGGTCAATGGTAAATTATGCGGGGACATCGGCTCTCTGCCGTAGCCTCTTCTCTTTCCTATGACCAGCGCACAGACAAGAGCGGATATTCCCGACGTGATATGCACCACTATTCCGCCCGCAAAATCCATTATGCCCATATTTTTGAGCCATCCGCCAGTTCCCCAGACCCAATGGCATACAGGATCATACACAAGCGTCGCCCACAAAAGCGTGAATATAATATATGTCGAAAATTTTATCCTCTCGGCAAACGCGCCCGTTATAAGCCCCGGCGTTATTACCGCGAACATCATCTGGTATGCCATAAATAGCATGTGCGGGATCGTCGGTGCGTAGTCAGGATTGGGTATGAGTGCGACGTTCTTTAATCCTATCCACGACAGATTGCCTATAAAATGTCCGACATCCGGGCCGAATGCCAGGCTGTAACCGCAAAATATCCATTGTAAGCTTATAAGACATAATACAAAAAAAGACTGCATTATTGTGGAAAGGACGTTCTTTCTGCGGACCAGCCCGCCGTAGAAGAACGCCAGNNAATTGATCATAAAACCCTCCCTCATTTATCCAATTGATTAAACAATTGAGAATTTACAGTCATAAAAAAACGCCCGCAATGCCTTGTCCGGCATATGCGAACGTCTGTGTTCGATTATTTATACTTTTGACACTACGATGTGTCGTTGATATACAAGTAATTTCCCAGCCCTTTTGGTAACCTCGAAAGGGCTGGGAAAATTTCCTTTGCTACCCTATCGCTTCTTTGCCCTTTTCGCCTGTCCTGATCCTGATACATTCGCTTAGGTCGGTTATGAATATTTTTCCGTCGCCTATCTTGCCCGTCCTGGCGGCTTTCGTTATAGCCTCTATGGTGGGCGCTACGAATTGTTCGTTGACGGCTATCTCGAGCCGGACCTTCTTCAGAAGGCCTCCTGTCTCTTTCCTGCCGCGATAGACTTCCGTTCTGCCCTTCTGTCTGCCGCAGCCGAGAACATCGGAAACTGTCTTCAGATATATCTCTCGATTGTCCAACTCCTGAAGGACATCCTCGAGCTTATGCGGTTGAATAATTGCTGTTATTAGTTTCCNNGTTTATCATGCAGTTTGAGATGTTCAGATTTTGCTTTGTCAAAATCTGAATCCTAGTCTAAGAGCGTATACGCGCTCTCTTCGTGCTGAGTAATATCGAGCCCTATCACCTCTTCTTCATCCGGGACCCTCAGTCCCACAAGAGCATCGACCACCTTCAATAGTATAAATGTTATAACTATTGAATAGGTCATTGTAGCGGCAACTCCTATGAACTGCGTCCAGAGCTGAGAGGGGTTCCCGAAAAATAGTCCGTTATTACCGGCCGGGTTGATAAGTTTCTGCGCGAAAAAGCCGGTCAGAAGAGCTCCGAGCGTCCCGCCGACGCCGTGAACGCCAAACGCATCGAGAGAATCGTCATATGCAAGTTTCAACTTAATGACCGCAACGGCGGTGTAGCATACGAACCCCACTGCTATGCCTATCAGTATAGCCGATAGTGGTGAGACGAAACCCGAAGCAGGCGTAATGGCAACAAGCCCTGCTACAGCACCTGTGGCGCCTCCTAAGATAGTAGGCTTACCGGTAACCTTCCATTCTATGAACATCCACGTGAGCGCCGCTGCGGCCGCAGCCGTGTTTGTGGCTATGAATGCCCATACCGCTAATTCGGTCGAGCCTAAGGCCGATCCCGCGTTAAATCCAAACCACCCGAACCACAAGAGTGACGCTCCCAATATCGTAAGAGGGAGGTTGTGCGGGGGCATCGGTTCCCTGCCGTAGCCTCGCCTCTTTCCCAGGTATAGCGCGCATATCAGGGCGGAGATACCCGATGACACGTGAACGACCGTGCCGCCGGCAAAATCAAGCGCGCCCATGTTCCTTAACCATCCGCCCGCCCCCCAGACCCAATGGCAGATAGGGTCATAAACGAGAGTGGCCCATAATAAGGTAAAGATCGCATATGCCGAAAATTTCATTCTCTCGGCGAAAGCGCCGGTTATCAGTCCGGGAGTAATTACTGCGAACATCATCTGATAGACCATGAACAAAAGGTGAGGTATAGTTGACGAATAGTCCGGATTCGGCGCCATGCCGACGCCTTTTAACCCTATCCACGCGAGGCTTCCTATAAAATGCCCCTTATCCGGCCCGAACGCCAGGCTGTATCCCCACAATATCCACTGGATACTTATCAAACACAATACGAAGAACGACTGCATCATTGTCGCGAGCACGTTCTTTCTGCGCACAAGGCCGCCGTAAAAGAACGCTAGCCCGGGCGCCGTCATCAGCATTACAAGTGCCGTTGACATCAATATCCACGCCGTGTCTCCTGAATTGATCATATTGCCCTTCCCCCTTTTTTTAGTTATTCAACTACTTACACAAATGGGAAAAAATTAACAGCACATACCCTTTTCGAATATGCAGCTATTTTATACCTAAACGTCCCCTGACAACATCGGCATACACTTTATTTATGCGTCCCGTCTTTAGCCACCTTTCCAATGTGGACACCTGTATATCTATTTTTTTCGACATTTCGTGTAAGGTATATCTATGCTCTTCTTTAAAAAGTTTGAGTTTCTCAATAAGTTCTCTATCGATCATTTTGGGATCCTTATTCATCTTTCATATTGGATAATATAAATAAAATGACGATCCTTCTTCTCTTCTATGAAGAATGGAACGTCATTGTTTAAAACACTGCGCAGTGTTTCGTTTGCTCAATACTACTGACTATACAAGTAAGAAATGGCTGACTTTGGTAACCTTTTTTGACGATGACCATTTATACTGCGATATCGCCCCGCTCAGCGGTGCGTATCCTTACAGCGTCTGCTACCGGATAGATAAATATCTTTCCATCTCCGACCTTACCCGTAAAAGCGGCCTCGCGGATAGCTTTAACTATAGTATCTACATCGCCATCCTTAGCTACGATCTCCAGGCGTGCCTTGGTCATCAATTCAACTTTGTATGTTTTGCCCCGTATCTCGGTCTCTATGCCCTTCTGCTTCCCATGGCCTTCTATTTCAGTGATCATTATTCCGGGATGGCCGGCCTTTTCCAGGGCGTCACATACATCGCCGACCTTAGCCGGGCGAATGATCGCTTCTATTTTTTTCATATAATGCCCTCCATTAAAAATAGTTGCAGTTGCTACACTGCATGGATACCTTTTTCTCCTGTCCGGACGCGCATAGCCTCTGTCGCATCAAGGACAAATATTTTTCCATCTCCTACCTGGCCTGTATTTGCAGCGTCTCTCATTACAGCCATAATATGCGGAACATCCCACTCCCTGACAACAACATCAACTCTTACCTTTGGCACAAAAGAGATCCTGCTGGTTTGAGGGCCGGTATCTGTATGCCCTTTTTGTTTGCCGAATCCTTTTACCTTTGTTACCGTCATGCCCTCTATCATCTCTTCGTCCTTAAGGATCGCGACTAATATGTTGAGCGATTCAGGCCGGATCATGGCCGAAACCATCTTCAGGCTATTTGTCTTTCTGAACGTAGTTATGCCGATATAAGCAAGGCTTATGACAGCCCATGCGCCGGCAATTATAAAGCATATCCGCGCCTCTGCCTTCGCATCAGCGTTACCTATTATATATAGGTAGATTATCGCTACGGTCATTATAACGTTTGTTATTATACCTAAGGCCGGGATTATCCCGTGCTTCAGGATGTTAAAGTCTGACCTTCTCTTGAAGGCAACTATCGTCCAGAAACAAGTCAGCCCATAAAGGACGAATGTGCCCAGGTTTGAGGCAAGCGTTATACCTGTCAGGCCGACGACCGACTGCACTCCAACGGCTGCTATTATAGAGGAAATTATCACCAGCACTACGATCGCCATGTGCGGTGTAACAAATTCGCCGTGCAGAAAACTTAAGAAGCTGGGCAACTCCCTGTGTTCTGCCATGCCGCAGGTCACCCGCACGGCTGTATTCATACAGCTCAAGGTCGTGCCTATTATAGCGATAGCTACGGTGACTGCCATGGTGATCATCAGACCGAATCCGATGCCTCCGAGCATGCTGTCGCCGATAAGCTTAGTAAGGTCGCCGATCGGCGCTCCTGACGCTGCCGCAGCCGCTATTCCATTAACCGCCACCCCGGAAGCTGTGCCTGCCAGTTTGTCGCTTATCATAAAACCCGCCGCAAAATACTCAAATAGATATGCAAAGAGCCCCTGGATGATCAGGGAGAGTATGATCGCCTTGGGAATAGTATTCTCGGGTTCCTTAGTCTCAGCGGCCAGAGCTGTGCAACTTTCAAAGCCTACCAATATAAGGATCGCCAGAGTAGACTGGACCAGGACGCCCTGGAACGTATGCGGACGCACCACATCCCATGCTCCACTAAAGGACCATTGGGCCGCATGCTGCGGATTCAGGATGCGATAACCGATTGCCAGGCCGCTGAATATGACCAGTGTAACGAGCTGAATTATATTGATCCAGATGGAAGTAACGGTTGAGCCCGATATGCCGCGGAAGGCAACGTAACCTGTCACTATCGCAAAGACGGTCCCTATCACGATCAGGTTCATGCTCGATAATGTATGTCCTGTAAACTGCGTGTAGATGTATCCTATCATGGTTGCCATCATAGCTACCATGATCCCCGGGTATACCCAGTAAAAGAGGTGAGCTGCCCATCCGGTAACAAGCTTTGCGATGCGCGCCAGTGAATACGGTGTGGTAAACCTCTTGTTCTCACCTTCCTTATCAAGGAATGCCCTTTCAGCGAAGTAACAGCAGCTTGCGAATCCAGCCTCAGGATATATCTTCGCGAGTTGGGCATATGAAAGCGCTGTAAGGAATGCTACGATCAGGGCTACAACTATACCCGCCCAGATATCGTTCGCTGCGGATGTTCCATTCGGAGCCGTTGCTGCAGCTTGTAATTGGTAGGTGATCCACAAAAACGCACCCGGCGCGATCAGCGCCATAGCGTTCATAGTTGCGCCCAATAGCCCAAGCTTGGGCTTTACCGGGCTTACCTCTATCCCTTTTTCATACATGTTCAGGCCCTCCTGTTTGTCTTTGATGTTGCAAATAAAATGACGTTCCCTCTTCGATTCTATGAAGAATGGAACGTCATTGTTTTAAAACACTACGCAGTGTTTTTGCTACAAATTTAATACTCCCGCTAAAATGTCAGCAAGCCGTCCATACTGAATGTCAACTGATCGCGCTCGCCGGTGCTGAAGAGCGACCGGTCAGAGTGGTCGTACCTGATCTCCGGCCGCAATATGAAATGCGACAGGTACTTGTCCTTCGGGAACGGTTTGATGGCCACGCCGGCCGTGAGCTCATAGTAATTGGCGGCGACAGGCATAGTAGTAGAAAAGCCGTCAGCAGCGTCTTTATACCACTCCACGCGGGTGTTCAGAGTGAAATGCGGATCGATCGCGTAGCTTCCATAGCCCGCCACACCTCCCCACTCCTTAGGTTTGGTCGTTAAACCTGGTATTGCCGGAGCTATAACGTAGTCAGTACCCAAGCCGAGACTTAATTTTTCATCGATCTTATGAGTGATAACCAAGTCCAAGGCGGTCCAGTAGTCACCGGTATCACCGGCAGGTATATTGTGCCCAACAGCAATCGGGAATTCCGGGCCTTCCGTCATCACGAAAATTACGGTAGTCTTGTCGGTAGGAGTAAAGGTAGCGCGCCCCAGGAAATCAATGGCCTGATTGGAGTCCCTGATCGATTGATTCCATCCCATCGTAAAACCGGTATCAAAAGTCCATTGGGGATTCAGTATGTAGGTGGCAAAAGCACCCGTCTGCGTGCCAGGCTCGGCATATAGGAACTGGTAACTATAGGAATAGAGCGCCCTCATAGGATCACCGAACGCCCCGTAGATATTGGCGCTGAATTGCTCGAAGCCGGCCAATTCGATCCATTTGCCAACGCGCAATTTCACCGGTATATAAGGAAGAGCCACATCCGCGTAGGCCTGGAGAAGATCCCATTGGTCATGACCGGTCTGAGTATCCCACATTCCATTGGAGTGGATGAAAGCAGCATCCGCGCCATAGATACCTTCCAGGTGGAAGCCAACGTCAAACTGCTTTTTTGTTGCATCGACCGTGCGCTCAACGTTCAAACTGACCTTATCAAGGGTGACATCACTTTTAAAATTGTTGTATCCTATGAAAGTTGGGCCAGATCCTTTACGAGGCGAGGTGGCATCATAAAACCAACCGCCCTCAGCATAGCCGTAGATGTTGATCCCGAGTTTGTTCAAAGGTTCGGCAAGTCCTGCCTTATCCAGGGCGCTCATCAGAGGAGCAAGAGTTGTTTCGGCCGCCGGCGGAGGCGTAACCGTTGACGGAGTATTTTCGTCCGCGTAGAGCGATGTACCGATGAAGGTTATCGCAAGCGCATAACAGGCTACGGCGAAAACGAATTTAAACATCTTCATGTTATACATTTTATACTCTCCTCATGTTTCGGACAATGTTAAAATAAAAAAAACGCTCCTTCTTCCATGAAGAACGGAACGTCATTGTATTAGAACACTACGCAGTGCTTGTTTTGCAAATTCAATGCTTCTGGTCATACAAGTAAGAAACTGTTAACTTTGGTAACCATTCACGTGGCCGATTCTTAATGCCTTACATTTTTCTTTTATCCGGCTCTTTATCTTTATGACCATAACGTGCGAGACGCCTATCTTTTGGCCTATCTCCCGGACGGTCATACCTTCAAGGGAGAGCGACAAGACCCTCTCTTCTTTTTCCGATAATGCACTCACTTTTATGGCGTCATTAAGAATCGCGCTGTCAGCGGTGTCTTCGATAGAGTTATCTTTGTAGGCAAGCATATCCTCTACAGTTGAACCGTCGTCATCTATGGCAGCGCTTAGGCTCATGAGCTTTGCCCTGTCCATAGTCTTCCTTATGTAGTTCTTCAGATGAAAGTAGCACCCCTGGAGCACGTAGCTGTCTGTCTTGTCGCCGAGGGTACCATCCCTGAACGCCAGCCATAGATGCTCCAGTGCCTCCTGGAAGAGGTCGTCCTCGTCGAAGAACGTAAAGTGGCCGTTCAGCTTATGCGTGATCCGTCTAAGCGTCGGTGACAGCTTCCTCATCATCTCTTCAAAATTATTTTTCGTTTCCATAAAAAAAGCCCTTCCTACGCCATCTTGGCGTCAAAAAAGGGCATCATTGTCCTTCTTGGTTATTATTTATATTTATTCGTTATGGGCATCCTCCTGTCCCTGCCGAACGCCTTGGGCGTGATCTTGATGCCCGGTGGTGACTGCCTTCTCTTATATTCACTCTTATCCACCATATTGAGCACTTTTGAGGAGACATCTTTGTCGAAGCCCATAGCCGTGATCTCATCATAGCCCTTATCTTCCTCTATATAGGCCTTGAGGATACGATCGAGGACGTCGTAGGGAGGCAGAATGTCTTCGTCCTTCTGATCGGGGCGCAACTCAGCGGACGGCGCTTTATTGATGCTCGATTCAGGGATCACTTCCCTCTCGCGATTAATCCACTTGGCCAATTCATAGACCATCAATTTGGGAACGTCTGAAAGAATCGCCAAACCTCCGGCCATGTCGCCGTACAAAGTGCAATATCCTACCGCGAGCTCGGATTTATTTCCGGTGCTGAGCAGCATGGAGCCGAACTTGTTCGATAGCGCCATTAA
>PLLI01000123.1 GCA_003140915.1 Candidatus Omnitrophota bacterium | reverse complement strand
TAAATCGCCATAAGGTATCGAAATTTTAAACGCCGCTTCAGGCGGCGCACAAAAGTTCCGCCATCTGGAGATGTCAAAAAATTTCTTAAAGTGGGATAGAGCTGTGGATCACAGTTATGGAGCAAAAATATGATTTTGCATAAATATGTTAACCTTAATGGAGATGATATTATCAGGAATTTGCGAATCAAAGTAAGTAAACCCACAGATTTTAATGACCCATTTGAGTATCTCCCTCATGTAATGGATATCTCTCCTGAACAAATGTATGACGAAGTGGTTGCAAACGAAGGGTATCTACAGCATCTTCACAAGTATGGTACTTCAGTAGGTTCAATTAACAAGCCATATGAATCATATGTAACGGAAATAAAAACCCCTGCAGGACGTACGAGATTTTTAGAAAGCACACCAAATATAGCTAAGGCTTTACGAGTTACTTGCAAAGATATGCAAGGTAAGCCTGAGTGGATACTTATGACGTGCTTTTGTAGTGCAGCAACGGAAAGTAATCAGGAAATATTGATGTGGTCCCATTACGCCTATGGTCATAGGGGGTTAAGGATTGCTTTTGATAAAGAGCTATTGGATATTAATGATAAGTCGTTTATAGAAATTAAATATGAAGCAGATAGAGTTCAATTAAATCCCTTGGATTACTTGAGACGTGGTAATCCAGGCTTTACAGGAGCTTTTAGCAAATGTATAAAGACCAAGAGTTCTGTTTGGTTGTATGAAAAGGAATACAGATGGTTAGTGGTATCAGCCCAATGTCATAAAGAGGGCAATGATTTATTTGTTCGTATCAATCCCAAGGCGATAACGGAAGTTATCTGCGGTGCAAAATGCACGCCAGAGCAGATATTGGCGATCAAGGATTTAGTGCGGGACAACCTTGGCGATAGTATTAAAGTTAAAAAGGCCGAAATTGACGACTATGAGTTCAAGTTGAATTATATAGAATGCTAATTTTCCGCGATCCAAAATTGTTGGGAAACCTAAAACTCTAGTTATGTGAGCACAGTAAAAATGTTAGGTTTTTTGTGAGAAGAAAAACGGTTTATATATAAGAATTTTTTTCATATCAAAAGAGCCGAGGATGTCCGCGAGAGTAGTAGATAGCGGTATTAGCATAGAACGGGTAGGCGGTCCCGCAATAGATAAACGGCAAGCGGGATGAGGCCGGATTATCATCCGCCGAAGGCGGATGCCGGCCGAGTTCCGAAGCTCCCGTTTTTCGACGAACAAAAAACCGACCCCGCCTGTAGCAGGATAGGCGGCGGGGGGAACATTTTTCTTACCACCTTTTAGGTGGCTGTGCGAACATAACGAGTTTTAGGTTTGAGCAAGACGGGCGGGTAGCAAAAAAGACCTTGGTTTTCAAGGTCTCTTTCGGAGGTGATAGGCCTCAATGGCTTTCGCTATCATTACCCTCTCGTATTCCTAAATAAAGTATGCCATATAAAATGGAAAAAGGCAATAGCGGAAGAGCATTTTTATTAATCAGACGTTTAACAAGAGCCATCCTTTGGGGGCTTTTGGTTTTTACTGCACTATCGGCTTTTAAAGAGATGCGTGGCGCCAACGCAACTTCGAAGAATGCGCCGAACCAGGTCGTATTGAAAGGGTTAAAATGAAAATAGGCTTTATCGGATTACCGCAGGTAGGGAAGAAGACGCTTTTTGAACTGCTCACGGATCACAAGCCTTCCGAAAAAGAGCTTGTCTCCGGCAAACCGATCAAAGGCATTGCCGAAATAAAGGACCAGCGTTTCGACAGGCTCGTATCGATCTACGGACCGAAGAAAGAGGTCAGGGCGAGGATCGACATAGAGGCCCTGCCTAAACTGGAAAAGGATACCATCGCCAAGGGCGAGATATTCACGGACATAAACGAGCTCGATGCCATATGCCATATCGTGAGGGCATTCAAAGATGATTCCGTCTACCATGTCGACGGGTCCGTAGATCCCAAGCGCGACATAGATTTCGTAAATTCCGAACTTATATTGCACGACCTCATCTTTATCGAGAAACGAATGGAGCGCCTGGACCAGAAGATAAAACAGACAAAGGAAGAGGCTTCCATAAAAGAGCGGGAGATTTTACTGAAATTGAAAACGCACCTTGACAAGATCCTGCCTCTTAGGCTCCTCAGCCTGAACGCGGATGAGCGGAAGTTTATATCTAGCTATCCTTTCGTGACTTTAAAAGAGATGATCGTAGTGCTTAACGTCTCAGAAGAGAGCCTGAAAGATACGTCGCTAGCTGGCCAGCTTGAATCCGAATTATCGCCTTTAAGGATCGATGTGATGCAGGTATCGGCAAAGGTCGAAGCCGAAATTGCCCGCCTCGGATCAGATGAAGAGCGGAAAGAGTTTTTAGGAGCGCTCGGCATAGGCGAGCCGGCTATCAATGCCCTCACGCGCGTCTGCATCAAGGCGTTGAGTCTCATATCTTTCTTTACGGTAGGCGCGGATGAAGTGCGGCAGTGGCTGGTAAGGAAAGGATCGGCTGCGCCGGAAGCGGCCGGCGTGATACATTCCGACCTGCAGAAAGGTTTCATAAGGGCTGAGGTCATGAAGTACGCCGATCTCATTGCGCTGGGCGGAGAAGATAAGGTGAAAGTGGCAGGTAAATTTTATCTCAAAGGCAAGGATTACATCGTCGAAGACGGTGATATTATTAATATAAGATTTAACGTATAGGAGAGACTGCCCATGCTACCCAAAGAACTGGCTGATCTGCTTGAGAAGAGAGAATTCATAAGCGTTGCCACCTGTGATTTTGAAGGGCGGCCCAATGCGGCGCCCAAATTCGTTCTAAAGGTAGAAGGCAATCGCATATACCTTGTGGATTATACGATCGGGACGTCGTGGAGAAATCTGAAGATAAACCCAAAAATATCCATGTCGCTCGTTGACACCAGGACGTTAAAAGGTTATCAACTTAATGGCACCGTAAAGATAATGACGCGCGGAAAGTTATATGACAGGATGCGCAAGGAAATGATGGATAAAGAGATACGTCTCACGACACAGCATATCATCGATGAAGTTCGGGGGCAACCCACTCACGAAACGTTCGAGATACTGATAAGCGAAAAGTTCATAATATTCGAAGTCAGGCTGGATGAGGTTGTAGAGATGGATATTCATGGAGAGCTGAAACGGAACAAAAAAGGGTAGCGGAAAATTAAAATTCGTGTTAAAATCTTAAATACCCAAAATTTATCGGGGAAAATGTTAGGCTGGGCCAAAACATAGAGAAAAATATGAATTGCAAACGAGTGGACCTTACGAAGATAAGGACGATAGCGCTTAACGCACGCAAATGCAAGGTGTCGATAAAAGATTTTGCAAGGCCGGGCAAGAAGGGCGCCTCTTTTAAGGAATTTTACAACTCTTTGCCTGACGTGCTCGCCAGCCAGAATTTACAAGCGCTCGTCGATAGGATAGTTGCTGCTTATCACGGCCGGAAAATGGTCATCCTGATGATGGGCGCGCATGTGATAAAGTGCGGCCTCTCTCCGCTCGTCATAGACCTGATGAAACGAGGCGTGATAAAGGCGGTTGCCTTGAACGGTGCCGGCATAATCCACGATACCGAGATATCGATGATCGGCAGGACGAGCGAAGACGTCGGAGAGGGTATACTGGACGGATCGTTCGGGATGGCGAAAGAGACGGCCTTATTCATTAACGGCGCGATAAATGACGGATTCAGGGAAGGGATAGGCATAGGCGAGGCCGTCGGTAAAAAGATAGTCAAGGCACGGCAGCCGAACAGAGGCATGAGTATCCTAGCTAACGGGTACGAACTCAATATCCCTGTGACCGTCCACGTTGCGATCGGCACGGATATTATACATCAGCATCCGTCGGCGAACGGCGAAGCGATAGGCGAGGGTTCGCTGCTCGATTTTAGGAATTTCATCTACAGCGTAGGGTCGCTCGAAAACGGTGTCGCGGTAAACTTCGGCTCCGCGGTTATATTGCCCGAAGTATTCCTGAAAGCCGTAACGGTCGCGCGCAATCTCGGCTATAAACTAAAATTATTCACCACGGCCAATTTCGACATGATAAGCCAGTACAGGCCTTATCAGAATATCCTTTCAAGGCCCACATCTTCCGGAGGGAAGGGCTATAACATTATCGGCCATCATGAAATAATGCTTCCGCTCCTTTACCGTTCGATTATCGAAAAGATATAATGCGCTATGAAGACCGTAGACTTCAAAAAGATAAAAAGTAAAATAGAAAATTTCAGAAAGATCAGGGTATTAGTCGTCGGAGACCTGATACTCGATGAATTCCTGTGGGGAGATGTCTCGCGGATATCTCCCGAGGCGCCGGTGCCGGTTGTCTGGGTGAAGAAAGAGAGTTTCATGCCGGGAGGCGCGTCTAACGTCGCGAATAACCTCGCCGCGCTGGGAGCGAAGGTCCATCTGGTCGGCGTTGTCGGGGATGATGAGCACGGCACGATACTTAAAAGCGAGCTCGAACAAAAAGGCGTGAATACGGACGGGATCGTCACCGACGATTCCAGGCCGACGATCCTCAAGACCCGCGTCGTGGCCCAGCACCAGCAGGTCGTCAGGATCGATAAAGAGCGGACCGAGTCCCTGTCAAGTGAGGTGGCCTCAAAGCTTGTCGAATATATTGAAAAGATGATGAAAGATATCGACGCGGTAATAATCGAAGATTACGGCAAGGGCGTCATAACGTCGGGGCTGCTCAGTAAAGTTGTCCCGGCAGCCAAGCGGCACAACAAGATAATATCNNCCAAGCGCAATAATAAGATAATATCGGTCGATCCGAAAGAAGAGCATTTCAGGTATTATAAAGGAATAAGCGTTATCACTCCGAATAATCACGAAGCGTCGAAGGCGGTGGGCTTTGAGATCACGGATGATGCGACGCTGCGCAAGGCGGGAGAGATGCTCCTTAACAAGTTGAAATGCAAGATCGCTCTTATTACGCTGGGTGAGAACGGCATGGCCGTCTTCCAGAAGTCGAAGCCGATGAAGCATATTCCCACGGTGGCGCAGGAAGTCTTCGACGTCTCCGGCGCCGGAGACACAGTGATCGCGAGCTATACATTGTCGCTCGCGGCCGGCGCGGATCCGATCATGGCCGCGCACATCGCGAATTGTGCCGCGGGCATAGTTGTCGGCAAGGTCGGGATAGCGGTTGTAGCGCCGGGCGAACTTCTCGATAGGATAAAAAAAGAGATAGATAAATAGCGATAACGGGAGGAGTAAAAATAGTGAAAGTAATAGGAGTGATACCCGCGCGATGGGGCGCGACGAGATTCGAAGGAAAGGTCCTGGCCAACCTATTGGGAAAGCCAGTAATACAGCATGTTTGGGAGAATGCCAGAAAAGCGAAGACGCTGGATGACCTCATCGTTGCCTGCGATGACGAACGTATCATGAAGGTCGTGGAAGGTTTTGGCGGTAAGGCCGTCTACACTTCGCCGGACCAGCCTTCCGGCACCGACAGGCTTGCCGAAGTCGTGAACCCCTTGGATGTTAACATAGCGGTCAACATCCAGGGCGATGAGCCGCTCATCAAACCCATTATAATCGACAGCCTTGTTATAGCGCTTCAGGACGAGAAGACGGCCCAGATGGCTACGGTCATAAAAAAGATCGAAGACGACGCGGAGCTTACGAATTCCAACGTCGTCAAGGTCGTTGTCGACAAGAACGGTTACGCGATATATTTTTCACGATACGCCATTCCCTATAACAGGACGGCGGAAGTCGACGAATCGAAACGACCGGTCTACTATAAACACATAGGCCTTTACGCTTTTACCAAGGATTTCCTCTTCACCTTCAGGAACCTTCCGAAATCCGCGCTCGAGAACGCGGAAAAGTTAGAACAGTTGAGGGCCCTCGAAAACGGTTATAAGATAAAGATCGTAGAGACGAACCTCGACACGATCGGCATCGACAGGCCACAGGACATGAAGAGGGCCGAAGAGGCGCTATTGAAAGAGAGAGAGAAATAAAAGTGAAAGAGATCGCTATCGGCAATGTCAGGATAGGCGGCGACAACCCGTTCGTTTTGATAGCGGGGCCGTGCGTTATCGAGTCCGAGGCAAGCGCCCTGCGCCACGCCAAACAACTCAAAGGCATGGCAGGCTCGCTGGGCATTCCATTCATTTATAAATCGAGTTTTGATAAAGCCAACAGGACCTCTGTAGATTCTTTCCGCGGTCCCGGTTTGAAGAAGGGCCTTGCCGTATTAAAGAAGGTCAAGGAAGAGTTCGGCCTTCCCATCCTTTCCGACGTCCATTGCAGATCCGACATAAAAGAAGCATCGAAGGTCCTGGACATTATCCAGATCCCCGCGTTCTTATCGCGGCAGACGGATCTCATCGTAGCGGCCGCAGAATCGGGCAAGGCCGTCAATATAAAGAAAGGGCAGTTCCTCGCCCCGTGNNAGTTTCGGATATAATAATTTGGTCAGCGATTTCAGGTCGATACTCATTATGAAAGAATTCGGTTATCCGGTAGTCTACGACGCAACGCATTCCGTCCAGATGCCGGGCGGATTAGGGGACAGGTCGGGCGGCGAGAGGAAATTTATTTCGTACCTTTCGGCAGCTGCGATCGCGTGCGGCGCGAACGGCATATTCCTCGAGGTCCATGAAGACCCGGACAAAGCTATGAGTGATGGGCCGAACATGGTCGCACTCGAAGATTTGGAAAATATCCTCGCAAAATTAAAAAAGATCGAAAAGGCTGT
>PLLI01000082.1 GCA_003140915.1 Candidatus Omnitrophota bacterium | reverse complement strand
GAAGAATCGACCGATAAATATTATATCATAAATAAGATAGTCCCCAGATTGAAAGGCAAGGTCATTACCGATAAAGAGGAGATCGAGGCTAAATATAAGGGGCTGGACCTGGAGAAGGGGATCGATTACGTAGTCAACGAAAAGAACCATACGGTAAACCTTACAGACGAAGGCGTTGTGAAGTGCCAGGAGATGATAGGCGTAAAGAATCTATATGAGGACATACAATCGGAATGGGAACATCATATCCGCCAGGCCATAAGGGCGCACGTCCTTTATAAAAAAGACGTCGATTACGTCGTCAAGGACGGGGAGGTCCTCATCGTCGACGAATTTACCGGCAGGCTAATGCCCGGCAGGCGCTGGTCGGACGGGCTNNTCGTCGACGAGTTCACCGGCCGCTTGATGCCGGGCCGCAATTGGAGCGACGGCCTGCACCAGGCCGTCGAGGCCAAGGAAGGCGTAAAGATCGAGCGGGAGAACCAGACGCTCGCCACGATAACGTTCCAGAATTATTTCAGGATGTATAAGAAACTTGCGGGCATGACGGGAACAGCGGAGACCGAAGCGATAGAATTCGGCAAGATCTACGGCCTGGACGTGGTCGTCATCCCGACCAACAAGCCGATGAAACGCACCAATCATCCCGACGTCATATACAAGACCGAGAGAGAGAAGTTCAACGCCGTCTGCGCCGAGATAGCAGGGCTTTACAAGGAAGGCAGGCCCGTGCTCGTCGGGACCATATCGATAGAAAAGTCGGAACATTTAAGCGGCCTCCTGAAGCGTACGGGGGTCCAGCATCATGTGCTGAACGCGAAATATCACGAGATGGAAGCCGAGATCATCGCGAAGGCCGGGCAGCCCTACGCGGTGACGATCGCGACGAACATGGCCGGCCGCGGCACCGACATCGTGCTGGGCGAAGGAGTCTCTGGGAAAGGGGGCTTACACGTCCTCGGGACGGAACGGCACGAAGCCAGGCGCATAGACAACCAGCTGCGCGGAAGATCGGGCAGGCAGGGCGATCCGGGTTCGAGCAAGTTCTTCTTATCGCTCGAGGATGACCTGATGCGGATATTCGGCTCCGAAAGGATAAAGATGGTCATGGATAAACTCGGCATGGAAGAGGGCCAGGATATCCAGCATCCTTTCATTACGAAAGCGATAGAGACCGCCCAGAAACGCGTGGAACAGCATAATTTCGAGATAAGAAAACATCTCCTCGAATACGACAACGTCATGAACAGGCAAAGAGAAGTTATTTACGATGAACGCAGGAAAATTTTGCAGGGCGGAGAATTAAAGGATTATATTTATGAGATCATGGAAGAGGTGCTCGATTACGCCCTCGATACATATCTGAACGACAAGGCCAGCGTGGACCAATGGGATTTTGAGGGTTTGAGACAATACCTGGAATCGAGGTTCCTAATAAAGACAAAAGATATCAACCTTGAAGAGATGAGAAAACCCGAAATAAAAGATATGCTGCTGGAGATGATGAAGAAGACCTATGAAGAGAAAGAAAATTCCATGGGCAAAGAGATGACCAGATACATGGAGAAGATGATACTTTTACAGGTGGTCGATTCGAAGTGGAAGGACCATCTCTACGCCATGGACAGCCTTAAGGAAGGGATAGGCCTGAGGGCATACGGGCAGCGCGATCCGCTCGTCGAGTATCAGCACGAAGCATACGCGATGTTCATGGACATGATCGACCGCATTAAGGAAGAGACTCTCGAATACCTGTTCAAGATAAAGACCGTAAAAGAAGAGCCCTCGGCGCCTGTCTTCAATCCTGCCCGCCAGCAGCTTTTACACGAGGAGAAGAGCCAGTTCGCGGATATCCCTGCCTCAAGGGGAGAGGGCGATGCGGCTTCTTATAAGGGACAGCTTCCCCAGGAACATATCCCGACATATAAAAGGGAAGAACCGAAGGTCGGCAGGAACGATCCTTGTCCTTGTGGAAGCGGCAAGAAGTATAAGAAATGCTGCGGAAAATGATCAAGCGTATAGTGTTAACAATTTTGTCGGCAGTCTTATTAATCCTCTCGTTCCCCGATTTCAATTTTGAATTTCTCGCATGGATAGGTTTTGTCCCTCTATTCTTTGCCATCGAAACCAAAAGACCGCTTCAGGCATTTTTTATCTCTTACCTCGCCGGCATACTATTTTTCCTGGGCACAGTATATTGGCTGATACATGTTACGTTGCCCGGTATGATCATAGTCGTTCTTTATCTGGCATTGTATTTCGGATTCTTCGGACTTGCCTGTAACGTTTATTTACGAAATACGAAATACGAAATACGGACGACAAGACGTTATCATTTGCTCTTAGTCATCCCGGCAATGTGGGTGGCGCTTGAACTCGTTCGTTCCCATCTTCTCACCGGCTTTGGCTGGAACCTTCTGGGTTATTCACAAAGTTTCACTCTGCCCATAATACAGATCGCTGACGTTACCGGTGCATACGGGGTGAGCTTCCTTATAATGTTGGCCAACATCGCCGTCTTCCTGACGATCAAAGAGATTCGCAGGAAAGATTATTATCTCACCTCTCTAATGGCGGCGCTCTTCATGGTCTTCATAGCGCTCTATTATGGGACGTTCAGGACCAAGAATATATTTACCGGCGACGCCCTGAAGGTCGCGGTCGTCCAGGGCAATATCCCCCAGGTGAAGAAATGGGACCCTTCTTTCAGGGAAGCCATATTAAATAAATATGAGCGCCTTACAAGACAAGCTGCCGCTTATAATCCTGAACTGATCATCTGGCCCGAGACGTCCGTTCCCGGATTCATGGAGTCCGAACCTGACTTGGAGGCCCGGGTGACAAGTTTAGTTAAAGAGATAAAGACGCCGATCCTGGTGGGTGTGCCGAGGGAAGACCCGGATAAAAAAGATGCGTATTACAACAGCGCCGAACTTCTGAACGAAGAAGGCAAAGTCATAGGCCGTTATGACAAAATTCACCTTGTTCCTTTCGGAGAATATGTTCCGCTTAGAATTATATTTGCGTTCGTGGAAAACTTTGCGCCGTCACCGATCGGTGATTTTGCGGCAGGGAAGGATCATACCGTATTCGGTTTCTTTATCAAGAGAAGCGCCAAGGATACGGAACGCGCCTGGCACATGATAAAGAAAGTGAGNNGGAAATTCATACTAAGCGGCGCGAATTTTTTGGTTAATATCACGAACGACGCATGGTTCGGTAAGACGAGTGCGGCATATCAGCACGCCCAGAGCTCGATATTCCGGGCGGTTGAGAACAGGGTCAACGTGATACGGGCCGCAAACACCGGCGTGTCGTGTTTTATCGATCAGAAAGGCGAGATCACAGGCTCGGTCGAATCCGGCCAAGAGTCTATCTTCATCGACGGGTTCAAAATGCACGAAATAACCATTACAAAGACGCGCACGTTTTACACGGCATACGGAGACGTCTTCGCGTATATCTGCGTACTTGTCACGCTCGGTTATTTCATTATATCAAGGAGAAAAATTTGGCGCGCTTAATATTGGGAATAATGGCAGGGACGCTGACGACGGTATCGTTCCTTCCTCAGGTAATAAAGATGTATAGAACAAAGAATGTGAAGGACCTTTCGATCGCAACCTTCTCTATTTTTTCATGTGGTGTCTTTTTGTGGCTCATATATGGCATTGTCGTCGGTGAGTGGCCCATCATCCTCGCCAACGGCATGACGCTCATCCTAAGCTTCATGATCATCGCGATGAAGATCAAGTATAAATAATTACCCCCACAAATTCTTATGAATTGGTTAGCGTTTAGTGTCCGTAGCTTGCATTTTCCTGAGTTATAACGTATTATATTTATAGGCAAGCCAATTACTTATGCGGATAAGCTGGTCCATTTTTGTCATTATAGGCAATAACCAGGAGATAAGCCGATGAGTAAAAGCGGTTTTACTTTGTTAGAGCTTATAGTGGTTGTCATAATAATAGGCATTCTCGCCTCCATCGCGGCACCTATGATGATAAGTATGAAAGGGAGAGCCATTTGCGCTGAGGCTGTTGCCGCTCTCGGAACAATACGCACCACTTTAAAGTTGTATTATCTACAAAATGGAACATATCCCCCATTGATCGGTTTCATTACTCAGTATTCTAACGAATTGTCGCAGGGGGGTCTTCAAGTTGACGATTTAAATGGGACTTTTTTTAGCAAGGAATGTTATTGGCTTGCCTATCCTTGTGCGCCCGACAATGGCCCGCCAGGTAACTACATATTCGCTTTCGTTTCGCCTGAGGACATGGGAGGATCGCTTAATCGTGCTCCGCGCGCAAATGAAACCGCCAGGATCGTAGATGGGAATGCTGGTGATTGGATTAATGGCTATCTTGTAATGTATGGGAACGACGGGTCTATCGAGCAAGGTAGCTTATCGTGTTCAGGATATCCGGTTGCGAGAGTTAAGGTGAGCCACCGGAATTAAGCAGCCATCTTTGGATGGTAGTAGCAGTGCACCCTTAAGGGTGCACTGCTTATATTTTTTACCCCCATAAGTTTCTATCCAGCTTGCTTTAAACAGAGTAGCTAACGTTTAAACGTCAGCTACTCTGTGGATAACTTATAGCACTGGCTTATCAATCTCAATAATTTGGTTTGGTCGGCAATCAGTTTGGAAATAGTGATTATAGCTTGAAAACGGATATTCTTCGGGTTCCATAGTTAGTCCTGCTTTTAATGGATTGTTGTGCATATATTCCAGTACCTTCAGGAGATGCAGCTCATTCCTAATATATTCATCGTAGAATCCTTTCTGCCAGATCTTGCCTGTTTTGCCGCCAGCCTTATTAAGCTTCCTTGTAAAAGAGCCTTTTATCATCTTCATAATGTATGAAAAATTATATGTGCCAAATGGATGGATGACGAGATGTAAGTGGGTGGGCATGATGCAGAAGCCATACAAGCGGTAATCCAGGACGAGTTTAAAATATTCAAGCGTAACGAGAAGTATCTTGCAGTTTTTAGAATCATTGAATATGGGCATATTATTTTCCGTATTTGTGGTTAGAAAATAAGCGGCATCCGTTTCATAATATCGTTTTATATTTCCCATAAAGTTATCCACAATGTAGGGGACGTTTAAACGTCCCCTACTAAGGTTATTGTTTATAGTACACAATGTCGCACGGCTTGCCTTTCATCTCGTGGCAAAGCGGACAATCGTCTTCAAGATCATCGTCAATTTGGCCATCAAGAACCTCTTTCATCCTCTGCCTTATCTGTTCATCGGTAGGATTATCCAGATGGATTATGTTATAACCGTTTACCCTGGAAACCATAACATTTTTTCCGTATACTTTAGTTAGATTGGATAAAGGTGTAGCTGTATCCATTATTTTGCCTCCATTTATTTTTCTATCATACCCATAAGTTATCCACAGCAGTAGGGGAGGTTTAAACCTCCCCTACAAGTTATAAGTTATCCCCACAAGTTTCTATCCAGACTTCGGTATGAGATTGCCTCGGAAATATGATGTGCCTCGATAATCTCTTTTCCGTCGAGATCAGCTATTGTGCGTGCGACCTTAAGGATCTTGTCGTAAGCCCGTGCCGATATGCCGAGTTCCAGTATGGCGAGTTTCAATAATTCCTCGCTCTCTTTGTCAAGAAGGCAGAACTTCTCCAGCTCTTTCGATTCAAGATGTGCGTTAAAATATAGATGCTCGCCCTTATACCGCTTCTTCTGTATCTCGCGGGCATTATCGACGCGCCTGCGTATCTCCTCGGACGGCTCGCCCCGGCGCTTCTCCGTCAGATGCTCTAACTTCAATCGCGGGACCTCGAGGTGTATGTCTATCCTGTCGAGAAGGGGGCCGGATATTTTCGATAGATACGTTTGTATCTGGAACGGCGTGCAGTGGCACTCGTGCTTCGGGTCGGTAAAGTATCCGCACGGGCAGGGGTTCATGGCGGCGACCAGCATGAATTTGGACGGATACGTGAGCCTGTTTGCCACCCGCGATATCGTGACGCTTCCCTCCTCAAGAGGCTGACGCATGACCTCGAGGACATTCCTTTTGAATTCCGGAAGCTCGTCCAAGAACAAGACGCCGTTATGGGCAAGGCTTATCTCTCCGGGTATGGGATTCGGCCCTCCGCCGACGAGCGCGGCGTCCGATATGGTATGATGCGGCGAGCGGAACGGTCTTGTTACGGTCAGGCCTTTATTCGGCGGCAGCAAGCCGGCAACGCTGTGTATCTTCGATGTTTCGAGCGACTCCTCGAGCGTCATCTCTGACAGGATTGTCGGAAGCCGTTTGGCGAGCATGCTCTTGCCGGAGCCCGGCGGGCCTATCAAGAGTACGTTATGGCCGCCGGCCGCGGCGACCTCGAGGCCGCGCTTTACGTGTTCCTGTCCCTTGACGTCGTTGAAGTCGATCCTGTATTTCACGTTCCTCTTTAACATAATTTCGGCATTCGTTTTTTGTGCGTCGACCTCTATCTTTTGGTTCAAAAAATCGACTACGTCTTTCAAGCACTCCAATGGATATACCTTTATATCATTTACGACTGCGGCCTCCTTCGAATTTTCTTTGGGCAGGATGAATTTCCCCTTACCCATATCCTTTAATGCCATAGCGATAGGCAAAGCGCCTTTTATGGGCTTCAGTTTTCCGTCTAACGAGAGTTCGCCGCAGAAAATAAAATCGGAAAGACCGGCAGAATTAATTATGCCTTCCGAGGCGAGGACGGATAGGGCTATCGGCAGGTCGAACGAAGACCCTTCTTTCTTAATATCGGCCGGCGCAAGATTTATGGTGATCTTCCGGGTCGGGAACGAAAAGTTCGAATTCTTTATCGCCGATTTTATCCTGTCGCGGGATTCTTTTATGGCAATATCGGGCAAGCCGACAATATTGATTCCGGGCAACCCGCCGCCTGTATCTGTTTCGACAGTAACCTCATGAGCTTCAACCCCGATAACACAGCTTGAGAATATCTTTGCGATCATTTTTCCTCCTGGTTAATATTCCTCCACGGCATTCTCTATCAATTCTATCGATTCGGGTTCACGCCGGTCATTCAGCTTCACCGACACAATGTCGATCCTCCAATCCGAATAGACGCGTCCGCGCCTTTTTAAATAACATAAAGCATTCCTTATAAGATGCCTTTGTTTTTCCCTTGTTACGTTCAGGAACGGCGGGCCGAGAGAAGAAGTAGCGCGCGTCTTTACCTCGACAAAGACCGTCATCTCCTTTCGCCGTGCTACGATATCGATCTCGCCGAAAGGCGTGCGCACGTTCGTATCGAGGACCTCATAGCCTTTCTGTTCCAGGAACGTCATGGCTATCTGCTCGCCGATCTTTCCTATCTCTTTATTCTCCCGGCCCAACGTATCACCCTCCGTAAGCTTCCAGGACTATCCGTTCGATCTCATCCTTCACTTCCCGTTTCAGCGGTATGACGGTGTTATACCACTTGCCGTCTTTTCCTTCCTCTCTTGGCATACTTACGAAGAGCCCGTCTTTGCCCTCGACCACTCTCAAGCCGTTGATCACAAGGCTGTCTAGTACCGAAACGTCGCAGAAGGCTTTTGTCGCGCCGGTGCCATCCAGCTTGTGCAGCCGGGTTACAGCCAGCTTCAGATCTTCTGTCATCTTTATCACCTCCTCTCACTATATAAGACGGGAAAAACGGCCGTTTTGTTGCAAACTTTTTTAAAAAATTTTTCCAAGAGGGGATTTGAGTGCCGGTTAATAATAAAAAAGCCGGCTGTATAGGTATTGCAAATGTTTATGATATGTGGTACTATTAATATAGAAGAGGGGCTTAACCTTACGGAAGGAGGACGGCTCTTCAAAAGGCCGAAAGCGTTATCCGAGAATAGGCTAACGCTGCCAAATCAGTCGGACGCCTTGAAAAAGGGGGCGAAAGCCAAAAACCGGTTGGTGAAGGTTTTCTTTCGGAAAGGTTAAACCGCTTCTTCGTAGTGACCCAAGTTCAAAAGACTTGGGTTTGTTTTTTAGAGGCGTATTTTCTTGTTCGAATCGAGCCGTTTGATGACTTCCGAAGCGCCGCGCTCGCCGCCATTCTTCCACGCCTCATGTATCATTACGAGCATCTTCGTGGACTTGGAGTCCGCCACCCACTTTGCTCCCAAAAGCAGAGTAGCTGTCAGTAACTGGATGAAGTACCTGGGGACGATAAAGGAAAGTGTGAAAGATATTATTGCGAATATAAGGTAGAGATTTATTCTTCCCATAGGGTTTGCCTTTCTCTTGCCGGATAAAGCGGTTTTATTGAATGATTTGACCGATTCATGAGCGGAAACCATCTTAATCAGGCACTCACTGCAGGCCGCAACGTGCGCTTCGACCTCGGCCCTCTCTTTGGCAGACAGCAGATTATCCAGATAATCCGCTATCATGACATCTGCCGGGTGATTTCTTGTTTTGTGACCTTGTGACATTTTATCTCCTCCTACTATATAAGACGGAAAAAACGGCCATTTTGTTGCAACTTTTTTTAAAAATCTTTTAATTCTCTCCTTAATCTTTCTTTAGCCCTTTTTATGCAGCTGGAGACCGTCCCTTTCGGCATATTAAGCATCTCCGCGATCTCGCGGTATTCCACACCATGCAAAAGGTTCAGCTTAGTGACCATTTGTTCCTTCGGGGGCAACCGCCCTATAGAGCGCTCGATCGCTTCCGACAATTCTTTCTTAGCCGGTGTTTCAAGATCGGCCGCCTCCATATCGAAGGTATCGCAGATCGGTACGAATTTAGGATTTTCGCCGGATGCCTTTTTGCGCATCTCTTCTATCGCGGCATTGCCGGCGACTATCGAGATCCAATATGCGATATTTTTTCTGTTCCTTACCTTTTCGAGCTTTCCGTCCGTCCAGATCGAGGTAAGGACGTTCTGGCGCATCTCTTCCGTATCCTCACATACCGGATCGAACCCGTATTTTTTCAGGCGGTTGGCTATGGACGCGGAGATGAGGCCGGAGTATTTCTTTACCAGCCTCGCCCACGCCGCGGCGTCCTTCTTTATACACGCCTCTACGATCGGTCCATCGTCCTCTATATATCTTGGGAACATTGGAAGATGATAGCACAAAATATGTAAAAAAGTCAAATATATTTTATCTTTTATCAATATAATGCCGGCGGCATATAGCATCTGATTGTCAGATGTAGATTAACTAAATTTGACATATTTTAAAAAAGATAGTATACTCATTATTACATTATAATATAGATAAGGAAGACCTGAATGGACGATAAGAAGAAGACAGTAGAAGAACTGGAGGCGGAGCTTGAGGGCTTAAAGGCAAAGATGGCCGGCCTCACAACCGGCGAGAGCGAGCGTAAGCGGATAGACGAGGTCTTAAGCCGTTTCTGCGAATCCACTTACAGCACTATATTCAACGCGGCAAGCGACGCCATATTTATCAGCGACGTTGAAGCTGCCAGGATAATAGACGCCAACGACAAAGCCTGCGAGATGTTCTGCTATCCCAAAGAAGAACTGATGAAGCTCACCATTTACGACCTCGGCATGCTCCAGGAGCCGTTTACCGCCCAGGAAGCAAAGAGGCTGATGGATAAGGCGGCCGACGGCGAGCCGCAGCTCTTCGAGTGGATATGCAAGGATAAGGCCGGCAGGCCGTTCTGGGTGGAAGTTAACTTGAGGCGCGCCGTGGTCGGCGGCAAATATCATCTATTGTCGGTCGTCCGTGATATAAGCGAACGCAAAAAACTCGAAGAGAGCCTGGCAAAGATAAACGAGACGTTTTTGGCCTTTGGGCCGGATCCGATCGAAAATATAAACCGCCTCACCGCTCTCTGCGGCGAGCTTCTGGACGCGGATTGCGCCCTTTACAACCGCCTTGAAGACGGTATGTTATGTTCATGCGGCCAATGGAAAGTGCCGGAAGGTTTTAACCCGAAAAATGACGCCGAAGGCCATATATGTTATGACGTCATCAAGCACAAAGAGAGCGGCGTCATCGTTATCCGGAACCTTTCTCAGACTAATTATGCCAACACAGATCCGAATATCTCTCATTACGGCCTGCAGACATACCTGGGCTGTGCGGTAAAATTCGGCGGCAATTACGTAGGGAGTTTATGCGCCCTTTATCAATTTGATTTTGAACCGGCGGATGACGACAAGAAGATAATGGAGATAATAGCTTCCGCCATCGGAGTCGAAGAGGAGAGAAGGTCCGCCGAAGACATATCGCATCTTGCGCGATTCTCTATCGACCGCGCGTCGGATGCCATATTCTGGATCGATAAGGATGCGCGTATCCTGTATGTTAACGACATGACCTGTAAGACCCTCGGCTATTCTCAGGATGAGCTTATGTCGATGAAAATTTATGCTATAGACCCTAATTTCCCGAAAGAGATATGGCCGTCGCATTGGAAGGAATTAAAAGAACGCGGTTTCTTCACCTTCGAGAGCATACACAGGAAGAGAGACGGTACGCTGATGCCTGTCGAGATCAGCGTCAATTATCTGGAATACGAAGGAGCCGAATATAACTTCGCGTCCGCCCGCGACATCTCCAAGCGCAAGCGCCAGGAGGAGGCCCTTTTAAAACGGGATTACCAGTTGGAGATCCTCTCCCGGACGAGCCAGCACATAAACGCCATCCTGGAAATACCCGTTATAATGCGAACACTCGTTACCGCCGCCATGGAACTTGTCGACGCGTCCGCCGGGACGGCAGGGCTTTTCCAGGCCGGCAAGCTGAAATTCACGGAATACGCGAGCGGGGGCAAGGTCGAACCTATCAATTATACCTTTGATAGGAGTCATACCCTTCCGGGCTGGGTGATCGACACCCTGAAGCCGTATATTTCCAANNAACGTGCCTATCCTGAACCGCAAAGGAGAGCTTCTGGGATGTTTCGAGATCCACAACAAAAACGACAAGGCGCCGTTTGACGCCGAGGATGTCTTCATGCTCCAGGGGCTCGCCGCGAGCGCCGCCGTCGCGCTGGAGAACGCGAAGATGCTGGTGGAGCGGATCAAGGCGGAAACCGAACGCGTCAAACTCAACAAGGATCTCACGCAATCCAACGCCAGGCTTAAGAAGCTGGCGCTCAAAGATACCCTGACGGGCCTTTACAATCATCAGTATCTGAACGAAGTCATAGAGGCCGAATTTTACCGCGCCAGGAGATACGGCCTTCCGATCTCGGTGGTGCTGATGGACATAGATTATTTTAAATCGATAAACGATGTCTACGGCCACGATTTCGGCGATCTCGTCCTGAAGCAGTTCGCGGGCTACATAAAAAAGATGGTGCGCAGGTACGCTGTCCTTGTCCGTTTCGGCGGTGAGGAATTCATCATAATATCGCCCGGCGTCGACAAGGTCAAGGTCCAGATATTG
>PLLI01000075.1 GCA_003140915.1 Candidatus Omnitrophota bacterium | reverse complement strand
CCCGCTTAAGCACGAATCCCTCATAGGCCTAATAACCGAAAAAGGAAAATTTCATTCCTGGCTACTAAATTAGCATTGTTTTGACCCGTTGCGGGAGGGGTTGGCTAACGAGAAAAATAAATTTTTCGCTTACTGTTAGAATGTGATGTGGCGACGTGGTGAGTGAGGGCGTTAAAATTTCGAGGCAGCGTACGAGAAATTTTACCGAGCGCAATTTTCACATGGCTTAAAATTGCGCGTCCCTCACGAACCACTCGATACAGCACATTCTACTGCTACAGCGAAAAATTTATTTTTTGAGGATCTTTTGGAATTCTTTGGTGAGAGCGGGGACGACTTCGAAGAGGTCGGCGACTATGCCGTATGTCGCGACCTTAAAGATCGGGGCATCGGGGTCCTTGTTTATGGCAACGATGACCTTTGAGGACTGCATGCCTATCAGGTGCTGGATCTGGCCGCTGATGCCGCAGGCTATGTAAAGTTTCGGGCAGACCGTCTTCCCTGTCTGGCCGACCTGGTGCGAATAAGGCATCCAGCCGGCATCGACCGCTGCCCTCGAGGACCCTACCGCGCCGCCCAGGACCTTGGCGAGCTCTTTTATAATGGCAAAGTTATCCGGCCCGCCCATCCCCCTGCCGCCCGAAACTATGATGTCGGCTTCGGCGAGATTGACCGTCTCTTCTATCTCTTCGACGATATCGAGGAGCGTGGTACGGGATCTCAATATATCGGCTGAATATTTCTTCCGGATCACTTCCGACTTATGGCTCTTATGGATCTCGGCCTCTTTCATTACCTTGTGACGGACCGTAGACATCTGCGGCCTGTGGTTCGGCGTTATGATGGTAGCCATTATGTTGCCGCCGAAAGCCGGCCGCGTCTGGAGAAGGAGTTTATCTTTTTCGTCGATATCGAGGCCCGTACAGTCAGCGGTTAACCCGGCGTCTATCCTTACCGCAACGCGCGATATCATGCTCCGGCCTATAGTGGTCGCGCCGCAGAGGACGATCTCAGGCTTATATTCTTCTATGAGCTTCACAAGCACATTCGTATAAGGATCGTCCTGGTAAGATTTCAGTTCGGGGGAATCGATCACGTAGATCTTGTCGGCGCCACGGGCGGTGAGTTCTTCTATCTTATTCTCGATATCATGGCCGAGAATGACAGCACAGAGTTTCGTGCCGAGTTTTTTGGCGAGTTTCTTTCCTTCGCCGAGAAGCTCGAAAGAGATCGTCTGGACAACGCCCTTCTTCTGTTCGCAGAAGACCCATACATCTTTGTAAGCCGACAGGTCTTTCTTGAGCCCCGCCTCTTTATTCAGCGCTATCGCCTTGAATTTGCAGACGGGGACGCAGGCGCCGCAGAAAGTGCACTTCGCCATGTCGATGACCGCCTTCTTATTGGCCATGTGTATGGCGCCGAACGGGCAGGACTTTACACAGAGCGTGCAGCCCGTGCATTTATCCAAAAGTATTTGAATCGAGCTTGCCATAGTAACTGTTCCGTAATTTCCTGACCCGGACAGGGCATGCAATCTACCTGCACTGTCCGGGTCAGGAAATAAGAGTTAAATTACTACATCCTTCAAAAGTTCTACCAGTTCCTTCGCAATATCCATGGTATCGCCCTTCAATATCTCTCCGCCTTTTCTCGGCTGCGGCGTGAATATCTTCACCACGCGCGTCGGAGAACCATCGAGCCCCACGCTCCGCGCGTCGGCCTTTATGTCATCGGCAGTCCACTTCGTGATCTTGGCCGATTTCGCCTTCATCATCCCTTTTAACGACGGAAGGCGGGGCGTATTTATCTCCTTTACGACGGTGAAGAGGCACGGCAGCGGCGTCTCGACGATGTCATAGCCCTCTTCGGTCATCCGCTCAACCTTCGCCTTGTTCCCTGTGATCTCTTCTATCTTCTTAACGTAAGTAACCTGCGGGATGTCGAGGTGGGTCGATATGCCGGGCCCTACCTGGGCGGTATCTCCATCCGAGGCTTGTTTCCCGCATATAATAACATCATACAGGCCGACCTTCCTGATCGCGGACGAAAGCGTATAACTCGTCGCCCATGTATCGGAGCCGGCAAATTTCCTGTCGCTCACGAGTATCGCTTCGTCACAGCCAAGCCCGATCGCTTCTTTCAAAGCGTTCTCAGCCTGCGGCGGGCCCATCGTTATGACCGTAACCTTGCCGCCGAAGCGCTCTTTGAGACGGACAGCCTCTTCGATAGCGTACGTGTCAAACGGATTGATCACGCTCTCGACGCCGTCGCGGATAAGCGTATTCGTGACCGGGTCTATCTTGACGTCGGTAGTATTAGGGACCTGTTTAATGCAGACTATTATATTCATGGCAAACTCATGTTAGGTTCTTGGTTGGAGGTTCTAGGTTGGAGGACATCCCTACNNCTATTCTCCCTTTAAGCTCTCCTTGATAAGGTTCGCGGCAATGACATTACGCTGGATCTGGTTAGTGCCTTCGTATATCTGCGTTATCTTCGCGTCGCGCATATACTTCTCGATCGGGTAATCCCTCATGTAACCGTATCCGCCGAATATCTGGATCGCATCGACCGTTACCTTCATCGCGACGTCCGAGGCGAACATCTTCGCCATCGCCGATTCTTTCGCGACCGACTTCGCGCCGGAGTCGACCATCCTTGCTGTCGCGTAAACGAGCGCTCGCGCCGCCTCGATCTGCGTGGCCATGTCGGCCATCATGTGTTGGATCGCCTGGAAACTCGATATCGGCTGCCCGAACTGGATTCTTTTCCTGGCATACTCAACAGCAAGATCAAGCGCGCCCTGGGCAATACCAAGAGCCTGCGCAGCAACGCCAGGCCGGGAGTTATCGAACGTCTTCATCGCCACTATGAAACCCATGCCTTCTTTCGATATAAGGTTCTCTTTTGGGACCTTACAGTCCGTGAATATTACTTCGCGTGTGGCGGATGCCCTAATACCGAGTTTTTTCTCTTTGGCTCCGAAATCGATGCCCTTCATGCCTTTCTCTACTATGAATGCACTGGCACCCCTGGCGCCCTTCGTCTTGTCGGTCATCGCTATGACCGTATAAACCTCTGCTTCTCCGGCATTCGTGATCCACTGCTTGGTGCCGTTCAATATATAGTGATCGCCTTCTTTTCTAGCGTTAGTTCTAATGGAACCGGCATCAGAGCCCGCCTCGGCCTCTGTTATGCAGAAAGCCGCAACCCTGCCCTTCGCTATTGCCGGCAGATACTTTTTCTTTTGTTCTTCGCTTCCATATAGGATGATGGGGAACGTCCCGAGCCCCGTGCCCGCGAAACCGAGCGCTATGCCGCCGCAAGCCCTGGAAAGCTCCTCCGCGACCAGGCACATGTCGACGACGCCGCCGCCGAATCCGCCGTATGCTTCCGGTATGTAGACGCCGAATAGGTCGCTGTCGACCAGCACCTTGACTATATCCCAGGCAAACTCTTCCGTTTCGTCGTATTTCGCGGCTATAGGTTTTATCTTCTCCCGCGCGACCTTGCGCGCCAGGTCCCTTATCATCACCTGTTGTTCAGTAAGCAAATAATCCATCGCTGTCTCCTTGTGTTGACGAATATTTTTAGAGAGATTTTAGGTGAATTTCTTTACTATGAGCGCCGCGTTATGCCCGCCAAAACCGAGCGCGTTCGACATCACCACGTTGACCTTTGCCCTGCGCGGTTTATTCGGGACGTAATCGAGGTCGCATTCGGGGTCCGGCGTTTCGTAATTTATCGTCGGAGGGATGATCCCTTCCTTGATCGTCAATGCGGAAACTATCAATTCAACACCGCCCGCAGCGCCCAGAAGGTGCCCCATGACGGATTTCGTCGAACTTATGGCGACTTTCTTCGCGTGATCGCCGAATACTTTCTTTATCGCCGCGGTTTCTATCTTATCATTATATAAGGTAGAGGTACCGTGCGCGTTTATGTAATCTATATCTTTAGGTTTAAGACCCGCGTCCTTCAGGGTAGCTACCATGCACCTCACGCCGCCGTCCCCTCCGGGGTCGGGCGCGGTCATGTGATACGCGTCGCCCGACATGCCGTAACCCACGATCTCACAGTATATCCGCGCATTGCGCTTCATAGCGCGCTCCGCACCCTCTAAAATAACTACACCGGCACCCTCACCCATTACAAAACCGTCCCGGTTCTTATCAAACGGCCTCGACGCCTTTGCAGGCTCGTCATTATAAGCGGTTGAGAGCGCTTTCAGAGCGCAGAAACCGCCGAATCCCATGTGGGTTGTAGCGGCCTCGGATCCGCCGCATACCATCACATCGGCATCACCTCTCTGGATCAGTCTAAAGGCGTCGCCTATCGCATGGTTACCGGTAGCGCATGCGGTCGCAACGGCCGAATTCGGCCCCTTCAAACCGAGGGTAATGGACGTCTGGCCTGAAGCCATATTGACTATGAGCATCGGTATTAAAAACGGGGAGATCCTGCCAGGTCCTTTTTCATGGCCGAGAGCTATATATTGCTTGTGCTCCGTCTCGACCGTGTGCAGGCCGCCGATGCCGGAGCCGATCAAAACACCGATCCTGTTCCTGTCTTCCTTATCAAGGTGTATGCCGGAATCGGCCATCGCTATCTTAGCGGAACATACGGCGAATTGGACAAACCGGTCCATCCTCTTCTGCTCTTTTGGGGAGAGATATGGAGATGGATCGAAATTCCTTACTTCTGCCGCGATTTTTGAAGTGAAGTGTGTGGGGTCAAAACAGGTGAGGCGTTTTACGCCGCTTTTGCCTTCAAGAAGAGACTTCCAGAATTCCTCGATACTGTTACCTATTGGAGATATAGTGCCGAGACCCGTTACAACAACTCGTCTTTTGTTGAGCATTATTGTGCGGGCTTACTTCCCGGCTTTCTCTTCGATGTATCTCAGAGCGTCACCAACGGTTACGAGTTTCTCGGCTTCTTCGTCCGGTATCTCTATGCCGAACTCTTCTTCCAGAGCCATTACAAGCTCAACCGTATCGAGCGAATCCGCTCCTAAATCATCCACAAATTTAGCGTTATCGGTAACTTCCTCTTTCTTAACGCCAAGTTGGTCCGCTATGATCTGCTTGATCTTATCCTGAGATACTTCCATTTTTCCTCCTTTTTTACACGGATTTTATCCGTACCATCCGTGTACTACATCACCATTCCACCGTCAACTTGTACTACCTGTCCCGTTATATAGGACGAGTTATCGCTTGCTAAGAATAAGGCGAGATTGGCTACATCCTGAACTGTCCCAAATTTACCGAGAGGAACGAATTTCAACATCTCGCTCTTAACGTTATCGGGAAGCCTTGCGGTCATTTCAGTCTGTATAAAACCGGGTGCAATGGCGTTAGCCCTGACGTTCCTCGATGCAAGCTCTTTGGCGACCGTTTTGGTAAATGCTATCAGGCCGCCTTTTGAAGCGGCATAATTCGCCTGTCCGGCGTTGCCCATTATACCTATTATAGAGGCCATATTGACGATCCTGCCGTCACGCTGCTTCATCATTATCTTAGATACGGCCTTGGTGCAGTTGAAAGCGCCTTTAAGGTTAACGGCGATCACCGCATCCCAGTCGGATTCGGACATCCTGACAAGGAGCCCGTCCTTTGTGATGCCTGCATTGTTTACAAGTATATCTATTTTATTGAATTTGTCAAGGGTTTTTTGGACAAAGGAATCGACCTGGTCGGATTTTGTAACGTCGACCACGCCCGTTACCGCGCTTCGGCCCAAAGCCTCTACCTCTTTCTGGGTCACGGCCAGGACTTCGGCGTTGACGTCGCATAAAGCTATGTTAGCACCCTCTTTCGCGAAGAGAAGGGCTATCTCCCTGCCTATCCCCCTGGCGCCGCCTGTAACGATCGCTGCTTTATCCTTTAGGAGCATATGAGCCTTTCCATTAGGTTTTCAGCATATTTTACTTACAATCGATATCTTGTCAAGTAATTTTATGCTTCAGCAACCGCGTTCAGCATCTTATCGATCAATTCCCTGTATTTCCTCTCCTTTTCCGAATTCTCTTTTGCGCAAGGATCGGGAGAATAAGGTGCTAATACGGCGCTATTAAAATCCAGATCATAAAAACGCACGCCCAATATCCTGCATAAAGACTTTAATGCCCTGTTTTTACCTGCCGTGAATATTACGCCCGTATATCTTTTCTCTTTTGAAAAAATGCCCGCGATCAAATTACCTATAATAGAGGCCGCGAATAACGGCCTGGGAAGAAGCGGCAACCGTAATTTAAGCTTTTTACTATAAAATATCTTATACTTGAATGCTGAGGCCGCTTGCGGCCCTGCCAGCAGGCCCAACCGCGCCTTCATGGATTTTAACGAGCGCCTGTCTATAAAAAGCAGCGGAGAAACGCTGAAACCGCGGTAATTGAGATAATCCACGGATTCTTCGACGTTGACCCAATCCTTATATTTATTAAAAGGGTCTTTCCCGTAAATAAGAAGGATACGTCCTTTCGCATACCGCCGCGGTGGGCACGTAGATATCGCGGCGGCGACCCCTCTGTAATCCTGCGCCGATAGTTCTATGAAAAATTTCTCCAATCTATCGAGGCTCTCCTGCCAGGAGAATCCTCCTGCTTTCTTTATGCCGTTTGCCCTTATTCTCGCTCTCAATCCTTTGTCATCCAGAAGCCTCAAAAGGTTTCGATAGAGGCCTTCGTCATCATCACGCCCAGAGACTAAGGCCGTCTCGCCGTCTATACAAAATTCTCTGTTACCACCGGCGTCAGCACAGCAAACGCACGCGCCCTGGCTCATCGCCTCGATAATAGGATACGCGAACCCTTCGTATCTTGAACCGCATAAGTATATATCGCAGGATTTAAAAAGCCCGAGAAGGTTGTCGCCCGACAATCCCTTATGAAAGACACTCTTATATTTTGTCGGCTTCTTATCCTTCATTTCGAAAAGATGAATCTCTATGTCGCTGCGCTCCCTGGCAACTTTGTTAAGTACTTTATCTGCCAGGTCCCATCCCCTGAACGTTGAAGGGTCATATCTTGCGACGATCCTGACCTTCTCTGATTTGGGTAATAATGGCTCCGTTTCCCGTATTTCAAAACCGTTCCTGACGTAAAAAGATTCCTCCCTGAAATCATCCCTTACGATATCTTTCAAATATTGGCTTACAACGATCTTGTGAATGGGCAACGCATTTTTATATTTGGTTGTCATTACTTTGCAAATAAGCGGTTTATCCTCTTCTGCGTATATAAACCTGTCGTCATTCTGGACCAGGAAGCATAATTTCGTACCGTTCTTGACTATATCTTGCATCCGGTTAATAAAAAAATAGGTGTGCCAATAGGTCCCTACTATTATATCCGGCGAATTAGCCTCTACTATCGACGGGTCGTTTTTATGTATCTCGACCGGGCAGTCCAGCCGCAGATATCTCGACTTTTTGCCGGTATTATTAAATGCCTTCACATCGTGGCCCTTCTCTATCAGGCCGTTGCAATGCTGGAATATGACGTAGAGGCCTCCCGAATACGCGTCCTCATCAAAATCAGGGAGCAGGTAGGATATCTTGAGTTTTTTATACGGCGGCATAGCGGCCCCAGACATAGGATAAGGTCATCTCTTCTATCGTGACCGGCACGATGGTTCTCATGAGGGCATCGTCACCCTCAAACAGGACCTTTATATAATTATCGGAATATCCCGTCAGGAGCCCGGAATCCTTATCCCGTTTCGTCTCGACGAGCACGTCGAGCTTTCTGTGCAAAAATTTTACACAATAGAGATAGGATAACATTATGACAACCGTCTTTAAAGCGTAATACCTTCTCCTGGCCGTTTCCTCGTCGAGGGTGCCTGCCATTTTAGAAGCCTCGGTCCCGTCTCTTTTGCTGAAAGTGAATATGTGCGTCCTGGCGGGGGATATCTGCTTTAACAAATTCAGCGTATTCCTGAAATTGGCATCCGTCTCTCCCGGGAACCCTACCATCACATCCGTAGATACCGCGATCTCTTTCATCGAGCTCCTCAGCTTTTCGATCAAGCTGCAGTATTCCGAAGATGTATACGGCCTATTCATGCGCCTGAGTATCTCGTCGTCACCCGACTGGAGCGGTATGTGCAGATGACGGCACATCTTTTTCGAGCCCGCAATAAAATCTATCAATTCATCCGTAACGTATTTCGGCTCTATAGAACTCAGGCGGATACGGAAGTCACCGTCTATCTTTTCCAGCGCTTCAAGCATATCTGTGAAAATTTCAGATGAAGAAAGCTCTTTGCCCCATGCGCCGAGGCATATACCCGCTAGTATTATCTCTTTAAAACCATGCGAAACGAGCCCCTTGACCTCTTCGACCACTTTATCCAACGGTTTGGACCTTAAAACACTCCTCACGAGCGGCACCTTGCAGTATGAGCATCTGTTCTCGCATCCGTCCTGGATCTTGACAAACGCTTTTGTCCGGCCGTTAAATCCGGTGATGGCCGGCTCGTCCCCTTCGGGGAGGCTGTGCTTCGATCCGCGCTGTTTCGCGGCCGGCAACCCGTTAAGGATATCGGCTATCCCCGTCTTCTCTTCGTTTCTCACTATATGGGCGACTCCCGGCAAAGATGAGACCTCATCCGCATTTTTTTCCACATAACAACCTGCGACCACGATCTTTGCCTGAGGGTTGGCCCTGTGAAAGGCCCCCACGAGATAACGC
>PLLI01000034.1 GCA_003140915.1 Candidatus Omnitrophota bacterium | reverse complement strand
CCCGCGAGGCACAATCCCGAAAGGGGATTCCTCGCAAGGCGAAAAATTTTATTTCTTCTTCATCTGCAGCACTTCGTGCGCTGCCTTGACAATATCGCTCGCGGTTAATCCGAAATATTTGAATAGCTCGTCGGGCTCGCCGGAAACGCCGAAACGGTCCCGGACGCCCACCATCTTCATCGGCACGGGGCAGGCCTGGCTCACAACCTCTGAAATGGCGCTGCCGAGGCCGCCCATCACCGTATGCTCTTCGGCAGTCACGATAGCGCCGGTTTCGAAGGCGGCTTTAATGATAACGTCCTTATCGATCGGCTTGGGCGTGTGCAGGTTTATCACGCGGGTCTTTATCCCTTCCTTTGCCAAAATATCGCATGCCGACAATGCCTCGGAGACCATCTGGCCGCACGCAAATATCGAAAGGTCCCTGCCTTCTCTTAAAGTATTGGCCTTGCCTATCTTAAAAAAGTCGGCCTCTTTAGTGACAACCGGAACGCCTGAGCGGCCGAGCCTTAAATAGACAGGGCCTTTAAGCTTGGCGGCCTGTATCGTTGCGCGTTTGGCCTCGAGTGCATCAGCCGGGACGACAATAGTCATGTTGGGAATTATCCTCATGAGCGCTATCTCTTCTATGGCCTGATGTGTTGCGCCGTCTGGACCCACAGAGATGCCTCCGTGCGTGCCGGCGATCTTCACATTAAGGTTCATATAGGCTATCGATACCCTTATCTGGTCCCACGCCCTGCCGGACGCGAATACCCCGAAGGTGCACGCGAACGGTATCTTGCCCATCAGTGCGAATCCGGCGGCAGTGCCGAACATATCCTGTTCCGCCACGCCGAGGCCGAAGAAACGCTCCGGAAACTGTTTCTTGAACCACGCTGCCCTCGTCGAATCCGTAAGGTCCGCAGAAAGCACCACTATATTTTTATTCTCTTTTCCCAGCTCGACTAAGCCCTCGCCGAAACCATCTCTCGTCGAAGCTGTCTTCACTTTATTTTCCGCCATTGTATTCCTCTTACTTTAATTTTACGTCTGACTCAAAATATTATCGAACGTAAGTTTCTTCTTCCTGAATTTCTCCGCATCTTCTTTTGTCACATTGAGCGACCTGGCCGAGGCCTCATCTACCAGTTCTATATAATCGTAGCTATCATAATGATATCCATGCAGTACCTGAACGACAACTTCAAGCGATTTTCTGAAAACCGTGCTTGTCATTACGTCGGCGCTTGCCTGGGCGAATGATTTTGGTTCGGCCAGGATCTGTATCTGAAAATAACGTTTATTTTCCTTTGAAAGATATGCGCCCTTAGAGTCTTTGATAGTGAGCATTTCCGACAAGTTCTTATCATCAAAAAAATCTATCCGTACCCTGGTGGCGATCTGCTCGGCCAGATACTCCGGAAGCGAGATGTCCTTTATATAAAACCTGCCGTTCCAATAGCCTATGTCGCCGAGTGCCGTGGGCTGGGATCTGAAGAAATCGTTCATCACGGAGTCCTGCCATTTTTTATCGAGGCCCATCTTCTCGAAAACCTCTTTTATGGCATGCTCTTTCTTTGCCTGCGGATTGATCCGTTTGTCTACGAGCATCCTTTTCGCAAATTCGCCACGGGAGATATCATTGAGCATGAAACGCTTGACATCATCGACATATTTTATTATGACTATCTCTATTTCCGGTATACGCACGTCATGGGCTATCACAACGTAAAAATCGCAGTTGGCGTCCGTCGATAACGCTACCCGCGATACGCTCAAGATCACATCATTTATCTCTTCTCCTGCCTGTTTAGTCAGAGAGAAGGTCATATCCCACAATTCCTGCAGCGGGACATAGATGGCCACCGTCTTGCCCATGTTGGCAGCCTTCACGTCGAGCTTGTATTCTCTTTTGCAAAGCTTTACTATCGATTCGGCAAACTTCTCTTTAGGATATGTAGGGCTACAGCCAAATAAAGTCACAAGTAACAAGCCACACATCACAAGTTTTAACTTGTGACTTTGTGACTTGTGACTTTGTGACTTTACCATTATGCCGCCTTCATATGCGTTTTACCGTATTCGGTAAAGATAGCCTCGATCTCGTCGTATTCAAGCTCTTCTTTTTCGAGAAGCTCTTTGACGAACCTATCGAGGAGCGGCTTCTCTTTCTTTAATAGAGCCTCAACGTCTTTTAAACAAGCCCTGAATATTTTATCAACCTCTTCGTTAAGCAGCTCTTTCACTTTATCCGATAATTGCGTTTCAGGGATCGCTGTATAATCACCCAGATATTCAGCGTCGCCCATCCCGAACCTCCATACCATGTTGTGCGCTATGATCATTGCCTGTCTGAAATCCGCGGCAACGCCGTCGCTTGTAGTGCCAAAACGCATCTTCTCGGCAACGTATCCGCCGAGAGCCACTTTTACGTCCGCCAATAGCCTCTCTTTATTATGCGTAAACATTTCCTCGCGCGGCTGATGGTACACTACGCCGAGGGTATCTCTCCGTGAAGCGATCGACGCCTTAAAGACGTCATCGACAGGATGGAGAATATAGAGGACTATCAGGTGGCCTGATTCGTGATACGCGACCATCTCGCGCTCCTGGGGCTGCATCGTCCTTTTATGTTTCATTCCCATGTCCACTCTCTCTATCGCCTCCGATATATCGTCGAGCCTTATAACATCGCGGCCGGACCTAGTCGCTATCAATGCCGCTTCTTTTATTATATTCTCGATATCGGCCGGTGATTTATAGACGGCTTTACGCGCAAGCCTGCCTACGTCTATGGATGGATCATGTTGGACCTTACCGAGATAATACGCGAAGAGTTTCTCCCTGTCTTCCAGGCCGGGTTTATCGATATATAATTTTCTGTCGAGCCTTCCCGGCCTGAGGAGCGCTTTATCCAGATTATCTTCGGGGGCATTCGTCGCGCCTATTACGATTACATTCTGCGCCGGGCTCGGATTTCCTTTTTTATCCTTTAGCTCAGCGAGACCGTCCATTTCCGCAAGAAGCTGGTTTTGCGTAGAGTTCGTCTCTTCCGTGCCGCCGAATGCTGAAAAGACCCTTTTTCTTGCTATAGCATCGAGTTCATCTATGAATATTATGCATCCGCCGTGAGCCTCTGCAAGTTCCCGCGCCTGTTTGAAGAGCTTCCTCACCCTCGCGGCGCCGACTCCGACGAATATTTCGACGAATTCGCTTCCGGACATGGACAAAAACGGCAGACCGGTCTCGGTAGCGATAGCTTTGGCCAGATACGTTTTCCCGCAGCCCGGGGGCCCAAACATCATAATGCCGCGTAATATCTTGCCGCCTATCTTCTTTACACGGGCCCTATCTCTGATGAGATCAACTACTTCTTTTGCTTCTTCCTTCACATTCTCCATGCCGATAACATCGGACCATTTGACATCGACAAGATCACCCTTGATCTTAGACTTCGATATCCTAGCCATTCCGCCCTGCAGAAAGACGACGTACAAGAGGACGAAGATGGTGGAACTGAACGCCATCATTATAAATTGTATCGGCATGGTGGCGAGCGTGATCTTTTGATAAAAGGACTCCAGCGACATGAGTCCCCATATGGCCAACCGCACGAGCGTGTATAGCCCGGTAAGTATCGCAAGCATAACCCAGTGCGACCGTATCCACATCTGCACGGGCTTGTTCAGCCGGTAAATACCCGTAACGGCTATAGCGAGGATCACATAAAATAGAAGTTCAAAAATTAACCATGGTTCCATAATACCTCCGGTTCTGACTAAGTTATTTTAGCCAATTCAAGATCGAGCTCTTTCAGCGCGCGTTCATACTCTTCTTTTTTGGGAGCGATCCCGTGCCATTCGGCTTTATTCTCTATGAATGAAATGCCTTTCCCCTTTATTGTATGCGCGATTATGACGGTGGGCTTGGACTTGGCCTTGTCGGCCCTGTCGAAGGCGTCCATTAACTTTTCAATATCGTGGCCGTCCGTTTCTATCGCGTTCCAACCGAAATCTATCCACTTGTGGACGTAAGGGCCCATGTCTTTTATGTCGCAACAGAACCCGTCTATCTGCAGTTTATTAAAATCGACGATGGCGCACACGCTATCGAGTTTATAATGAGCTGCTGTCATTGCGGCTTCCCAGACCTGTCCCTCATTGGTTTCTCCGTCGCCCATGAGGCAGTAGACCCTGATGCCGGTCTTATCGAGGCGCGAGGCGAGCGCAATGCCGTTTGCTATCGACAACCCTTGGCCGAGCGAACCGCTCGATATCTCTACGCCGGGCAATCCTCTCTGCGGATGGCCCTGCAGTAAGCTTCCGAGTTTTCGTAAAGTCCAAAGTTCTTTTTCCGGGAAATATCCCCGGTCGGCCAGCACGGCGTAGAGCGCCGGGCACGCGTGGCCTTTTGAAAGAAGGAACCTGTCGCGTTCGTTCCAATCGGGATTCTTGGGATCGTGTTTCAATTTGTAATAATATAAAGCTATCAATATTTCGACGATCGAGAGGCTGCCGCCGGTGTGGCCCGAGCCGGCCAGGGTCAGCATCTTCAGTATATCCTTTCGTATCTCAATGGCCTTCTTTTTTAATTCTAAAATGTCCGGTTTATTCATTTTTTCAGCTTCTTCCTCACCGCATCCAGGTGCCCTTTTATATCCGGGTCACCGGGCTCTGACTTAATTGCCTTCTCCAATTCAACAAGCGCTTCTTTATACATGCCTTTCTTAAAATATGCCCAGCCAAGCGAATCTATATAAGCGCCGTTATGCGGGTCTATCGCAAGCGCTTTCTTTATAAGCTCGATCGCCTCGTCGAGGTTCTCGCCCGCCTCGGCGAACATATATCCGAGGTAATTGTACGCATCCGCGAATTTAGGGTCGACCTTTATGGCTTGCCTCAATTCTTTTATCGCGGCATTCTTATCCTTCAACTTTTCGTATAAGGCGCCCAGATAAAAGTATACGGCAGGTTCGCCTCTGTCCAATTCAAGCGCCTTGTTATAAAATTTTAAAGCCTCCGCGTAACGGCCCAGTTCGCTATCAGCATATCCTGCGGCAATATATAAACCGGCATCTCTTATCCCGCTTTTAATGGCCTTCTCTAAAAGAGCGATGGCCTCATCGTAATGCTTTTCTTTTATGTATAACAACCCCAGATCAGAGTAAAGCAGCGGATCTGCCGGCTTTATCTCAAGCGCCTTGTTAAAATTCCTGATCGCCTCGGCATAATCTTTCTTCGATTCGTAAAGAACCCCCAACCCTATATAGGCCTCGACGTAATCGGGATCGGATCTTAAGGCTTCTTCTAATTTTTTTATCGCCTGGCCAGTCTTGCCCATCTTAGAATAGATGATCGCGAGGTTGAAATAGAGAACGCTGGAATCCTTTTCTTTGGCCAAAAGTTTCTCATAAATGGCCGCTGCCTCGTTCATCTTCTTCTGAAGTACCAAAAGATCCGCTAAAGAACTGAGCGCCCAGACCGATTCCGGGTCCATGCGCATTATATCCGTATACTCTTTCCTGGCGTTCTCAAACTTGCCTTGCGCAGTATAGACAAGGGCCGTCAGGAATTTCGGCTTCAGGTCCTGCAGGTCGAGGGACCCGGCTGTCTTAAGTTCGCCTAACGCAAGCTCATACTTGTCCGTGAGTATGTAATCTACGGCAAGCCGCGTGTGGATATAGCTTATGTTCGGTTCAAGCGACAATGCCTCGCCGTATTCACGTATCGCCTCGACGAACTTTTCTTCATTATCGTAGATGATGGCCCTGGTGTAATGGGCCAATGACCTCGAAAGGGCACTTGACGAACGGACGCTCTCCGCATAGATCTTGCACACGGCAAAGGCGCGGCCCCTTGCAGATATGTCCATTACTGCTTCTAAATTCGTAAGTATTAATGCTACGGAAGCGGCGGCGGCTGCAAGACAAATCAATATTTTTTGGATCCGGTTATCAGCCGGTTGCTTTTGCCGGCCGATAACCGAAAACCAGTTATTTCTTCTTGTGGCGATCTCTTCTCATCCTTTTCTTTCTTTTATGCTTCGCCATCTTTGCGCGTTTTCTTTTTCTACCGCAGGGCATGTTCCAATCACCTCCCTACTTTTAAATTCGGCTATCTAGTAAATAACTTTATTCAACGGATACTCAATGATACCCTGGGCCCCGGCATTTTTCAATTGCGGGATCAGGTATTTAACTGTCTTTTCGTCTATAATCGTATCCACATCCACCCATCCCGGATCGGAGAGCTCTGATATGGTCGGCTTCTTCATTGCCGGCAACAGGCCCAAGACCGCCTTCAGGTCCTTCTTCAAGACGTTCATCTTGAGCCCCACTTTCTCTTCGGCAAGTATCGCGCCTTTGAGAAGAAGGGCGAGATTTTCTATCTTGCTGCGTTTCCGCGGTATCATCCAGCTCTTCCTGTTGGCTATCAACTGGGTCGTAGATTGGCAAACGGTCGCGACTTCTCTTAGTTTATTTGCCCTAAGGCTCGACCCTGTCTCAGTGACCTCGACGATCGCGTCGACGCCTATGGCCGCCTTGACCTCGGTCGCGCCCCAGCTGAACTCGACGTCCGCTTTCACGCCGTTATTTTTCAAATAATTCTTCGTAACGTTCACGAGCTCGGTGGCTATCCTCTTGCCTTTCAAGTCCTTCACTTTCTTGATCCGTGACGCTTCCGGGACGGCGAGAACCCACCGGACGGGGCGCATGCTTTGTTTGGCATAGATAAGTTCGGCTACCCTTACGACGTTGGAAGAATTTTCCAATATCCAGTCGTTGCCGGTAATACCGACGTCGAGGATGCCGTCTTCGACATAGCGGGACATCTCCTGGGCCCTGAATAGTATGACTTCTATTTCATCGTCGTCTATCGACGGAAAGTAAGATCTTTCGCTTATGCCGAGACAGAAACCGGCTTTTTTGAACATCCTCACGGTAGCCTCCTGAAGGCTGCCCTTCGGTATGCCGAGCTTGAGTTTCAAAGCTTTCTCTTTCACTTTACCCTTCCTTCTTTATTTTCAGATGCTTCTTTCTCTGCTTCACGGTATCTAATTTTACATAATATAACTATAAAAGTCAATCTTTCACACCGCCGCGGCGGTGTTATCGGGCTACAAATTTTCGGAGAAAATTTGTGCCTACTCATGCAGCATGACTATCGGGCTACAAATTTTAGGAGAAAATTTGTGCCTACTCACACTGTATGATTATCGGGCTACTACAATGGTACCCAGCGACACTCCTTCTTTCTCAACCGTCTCCTTGGCCTTCTTGTCGGTATCTTCTTTCGTCTTGGTGATATTTTCAAGCTGGGCCTTCAAATTAGCGCATTCCTCATCTGCCTTTGAAAATTTCGCGACGAGACTATTCTTCTCTGCCGTTTCATTTTCAAGTTTCGCCTTCATCTCACGGATTTCGTTCTCACGCGCCTGAAGCTTGAGCATGCTCGTATCGCCCGTCGCCTTCTCTTTATCAAGACGCTCGGTCATGACAGCTATCGTATCTTCCTGGGTCTTCAGCCTCGTTTTGAGTTCCACGGTAAGCGTCTCCGCTTCTTTAAATTTCTTTTCGAGGTCGCTCTTGACAACGGTGATCTCATCGAACCTTTTCTGCAAGGTGTTCCTTTTGCCTTTTTCCCCTTCCTCCATCACGTAGAATGCTACGGTGGACCAGAGGAGAATAAAACAGATCAAACCCAGAGAGATCAAGACTATCTTACCGCCATCCTTATTCATGAAAAATCCCCTTTCGTTCGCAAGATATGGTTCATATTACCATTATTCATTCGAAATATCTATATTGAAGCGCTTGTCATCCGGCCCCATAGACTGCGGGAACGGAGGAAAAGGGTCCGCGCTCTTTACGGCATCCACTGCCGGCCCGTCGAGGATGGGATTCGACGACTTTAAAATATCCGGCCCTCCCCTGAGCTTACCTTTGGAAGATAACAGAAACGTTATCTTAACGCTTCCTCTCGTCGAAATGCCCTGCGTCGTCTTCGGCAGCTGAACATTTTCGATTATCCTGCTCTTCACGACAGAAAAATAGTCTTCGGGCGTCTTTATCACGACCCGTCCTCCGGCCGACAGCTCTTTCTTCTTCTCACCCGGGTAAGTCTTCTTCGCCTTGAACATGTCTGGGTCCATATTTTCTCTGTTCCTTCTCTCAAACGCAGGCTTCTCCGACATGGTAAAACCTTTCTCTCCGATGGGATAAGTCTTGGGCTGCTCCAGCAGGTCATATTCTCCCGTCACGATATGCGGCGTCAGGAATACAACGAGTTCCTGTTTCTGAACCGTGCTTACTGTCTTCCTGAATGCCTGCCCGATAACGGGAATGTCTCCCAGGAACGGGATCTTATCTATGGTACTCGTCCTCTGGTCCTGTATCAAGCCTCCGATGATTATAGTCGTGCCGTCTTTTACGGTAACGCTCGTCTCGGCTTGCGTTGTGGTCACGATAGGCACCGTCGTGCCCGGCTGGGATGCTATTATGTTGCCGTTCACATCCACGCTCTGACTTGCGCCATAAGTATAATTTGAGGTCGACGAGCTCACTTCCGGTTTGATCTTCATCGTAATGAACCCGTCCTTATTGATGGTCGGTGTAACATATAACTTTACGCCTATGTCGATGAACGAAAGGTTCGTCGCGGTAGTGGCCAGGCCCGTAGTCTGGGTCACGGTATTGGTCGCGTAAGGCTGGGAGGTGCCGATCATTATCTTCGCCTCCTGGTTATTCAATGCGGTTATTCGGGGGCTCGACAGAAGGTCCGTGTCGCCCACTTCTTTCAATACCTGGATCATCGTGGACCAATCAGATTGGCCGAGGGCTCCGATAACGATCTGGGCGCCCGGAGGGCCCAAGGCGTTTTGTGCGGCAAGCTGGAACGCGCTGGATAGATTAATATCTTTACTCACGTCGCCGACTTTTTTGATCACGGCTTGCCAGTCGACGCCCAATTTATAATTGTCATTCAGGGTGATCTGGACGATCTTCGCCTCGATCAGGACCTGCTGCAGTTTATCGTCGAAAGCTGTCACAAGTTCCTGGATCTCATTCATCCTCCGCTCCAGGTCCGTGACGGCGATCTTATTTGTCCTCTCATCGATCTGCAGTGTGCCAACTCCCTTCGTCAATATATCCGTAATCTTCGTTTTGAGGTCCGCGGCTCTCGCGTACCTCAACTCGAAGACCTTCGTCAAGGTAGGCATGTCTATCTTACCTACTGCTTCGCTTATCTGCGCAAGCGTCTGCGGCGAGTCGATTACAACTATGGTATTCGAACCGTCGTCTACCACTATTTTGCCGATCTTCGTCTTCATCTGGTTGAGCGCCTTGGCAACTTCAGCGGCCTTGGCATATTTCAACTGAAACGTTTTGGCCTCTTTTCTGTCCGCATATTTTTCGCCGTATATCGTTTCATATTCTCTCTGTGCCATTATGTATATGATGTCGCCCCGGACGTCATATGCCAGGCCGTTGGCGGCAAGAATGATCTCGAGGGCATCCATGATATTGACGCTCTTCAGGAATATCGTAACTCGCCCCTTCACGTCATTGGAGAGAATGACGTTCAGGTTGCCCTTCGTGGCCAGCATCTTTATCACTTCTATGACGTCCATCCCTTTGAGGTCGAGAGATATTTTATCCGACCCCATTGCCGCGGGCATCGGGCCCGCCGGGCCTGAGACAAGCGCGGAAGCCGAATCCATCTGGATATCGGCGCAGGCCAAAGAAGCGAAAGTAAATGTCATAACGACCATGCTGGAAATTATTTTTTTCATATCATCCCCCATAATTTTTTATAAAAAGAGTGAAATCTTTTGACCTTCATGGTCAAGCATAACCTTGCCTTCCGATATCTCTTCTACGGTATAGCCGTTAAAAGATTGCCCCTTGTTCAAATAATAAGTCTTCTGAGCCTTCTTATCCTCTATTATTGCCTGCGGGTTGTTGCCGGCAACTATTCCCACAAGGCCTATCTGGTCGGCTATATTGCCGGCCGACCCCACGTCTTCCGGCGCGGCCGCTCCGCCCTGGCCGAATACCGTCCTGCCGGGCATGGCGCTCGAATATGACGAATAATCTTTCACTATGGTGGTCTTTTTCGTTTCGACCGGTAAGGCCTTTTCGTTTTGCGCAAGTGTGCTCTTCTCTATCAGCGTTTGAACGTTCTTATACGGCCTGGCGAATATAAGGTCTATGACAAAATATAGAACGAGAATGCCCAGGATAACGACCAGGTATTTATTGACGTTCTTCAGCTTTGATGGCTCGAAGATCTTATTTTTAAATAGCTCGCCCTTGAGCATCCCGTCGAGACGTGCGTCGGCCTTTGATGCGGCGGGCTCAGCTTTCGCTTCCTGAGGTGCCGGGGACGGTGCGACTTCTTTCGCCTTCTTATTTTTACTCTTTATGAGGCTCAAAAGCCTCTCTTCGGGTGATGTGTCTTTGACCATTTAGATTATCTCCCTATCTACTATCCTGGAAACCAGGGCGCTGTCCACGATGGACTTATCATGCATCACGAGCGCCTCAAGCGCGTTGTGGCAGATGATGGACGTTTTACGCGGGTAGCCTTGAGTATACTCGTATATACGCTCGATTGCCTCGTCCGTAAATATCTTTCTCGGCGGTTCCAGGCCCGCCTCGAGGAGCCTGAACTCTATCATCTCTTTGGTCTCTTCTTCGTCAAGTGGATTTATTATATATTTGAGGGATATCCTGTCGCGGAAGTTCTTTATCTTCTTTATCCTCGGTAATAATTCCATCTGCGATACCATGACGAGCTGAAGCAGTTTATACTCGTTCGTTTCGTAATTCAGAAGTGTCCTCAATATCTCCAAAAAGGGCGTGGAGAGTTTCTGTCCCTCATCTATCAATAAGACTACGGTCTTATTCTCGTCCACCCCTTTTTTGAAGAGGTACTTCTCTATCTCTTCTTTATAGTCCAGCGTGGAGCGCGCATCGGGTTTTATGCCGAACATCTTGGTAAGGCTCGTGAGGAACTGGAACTCGGATTTATAGGAATNNCGCTGTCATTGGTGAACGTCTGTAAAAGTGCGCGCGACATGGTAGTCTTGCCTATGCCGACATCGCCGAGTATCACGCTTAAGCCCCGTTTCAACCTTATGGCTATCTCGAGCCTTTGTATCGCGGTAGAGTGGGCGGAGGAACGGTAAAAGAACGCCGGGTCGGGGCTTGTCGAAAAAGGTTCTTTCTTCAATCCCAGGATCTCGTAGTAACTCATTTAAACGTCTCCGCCGTGCATGACATACTGTATCTTCTTTAGGGACAGCTTCTCTCTCCTGAGCTCTATTATTTTCTTTAATTCTTCGAGAGTGGAATCGTCAAAATACCTGAAGTTGGTCCCCTGGCTCCTTGAAATCTCATTAATGAGCCCGAGCTTCAGGTAATATTTTATCGTGTAGACAGATAGTCCTGAAAGGCGGGATAGGTCTTTTATTAGATATATACTCTTTTCTTCCATAATACTCTCTATGTAGAGAGTATGGCATTACTCTCTATTCAGAGAGTATATCATAACATTCAAATTTGTCAATAGGTTATGGTATTTTTAATCTGGGAAAGCAGTTATTATTCTATTATGATCTTACTGATAAGGAATGTGCCTTTAAGCACACCTTCCTGGCCGGCCTTTGATGTCAGGACAAACTGACGGACCTTGAGGATCATGTTTTTGGTATTCTCGATGTCATATAAGAATTTGGTAAACTGGCTGACGGTACCTTCGGACGAAAGGTCTATCAGCAATTCTTTGTATGTTACGAAATCTTTCGTGCCTATCGGTTTTATGTTTGCTATGGCGCATGAATCGCTTCTGGATAAATTCTCCAAATATGACAGCACTTCCGCAACCGCCTCTTCTTCGCTCTTATCAGACCTGGCATATTTCGCGAATTTCGAATAATTTGTTTCGAGCGATTTGCGCGCGGCAAGCATGGCAAAATCCGTTTTAAGGCCGGCGGCCTTCGACTCCATCTCGCTATTAAGGGACTGCCATTCATGGGCGATCGGATCGAGAATAAAGCTGTATAGAATGGCCAGTCCGACAAACGACACGGCCGCCAGGGCTATGTATCGTTCCCGCTTACTCATGTTCTTTATAAACATCACGGCTCCCGCGAAATCATTTAGCCTTTGAAACGGGACATATTATTTCAAAATCCGCCCCGCCCGCCTGGCCCGTCCGCTTGTTGGCATACTTGACTTTTACGTTTTTGAAATATTGTGCCTTTCCCAGGATCGTCACATACTTAAAGACATCGCTCAGGTTCGGCGCAGTCCCCCTCAGCGTGAGCGTCTTATAGCTCTCATATTCCATCATAGTAAGGGTTATGCCTGACGGTGTTATCTTGAATACCTCGCTCACCAGGTCGATAGCGAGCGGCCGCTCGGCGATCTTGGAAGCGACAAGGTCTATCTCTCTGGCCATCGCTTTTGCCGTCTTCACCTGCGGCTCGATCTTGCTGAGCGCGGAATCGATATATGAAATATATGCCCTCTTATCGTGAAGTTTCTTCAGTATGGCGCCGAACCCTATTACTATTATCAATACTGAAACGATAAGGCCGGTCATGATATTTTTCTTCACGAGCTCCAGCCTTTGTTCTTCCTGGGCGGTTTCCGGCAAGAGATTTATATCCGCGCCGTCGTATCTCAAGGCGAGGCCCAGCAGTTCTACAAAAGACGCCTCCGCCAGTTCCAGATGAGCGTCTTGGCGCCTGGCAATGCCTTTCATCTGGTCGATAACATCGATGGGGATCTTTACTTTAGCCGCAAGAAGAGTTTTCAATTCATCCACGCTGGCCGGCATGCCGCTCAAAACCACTTTATCTATGAGCTTGCCGGATTCTTTCCTGTAAGCGGCTATCGATACATTTATCTCTTCGATTATCCTTTCCACGGGTATGGTCTCAACGAGGCTTGACAATACTCCCCTGGTAAATATAAGCTTATTCCCCGCGACAACGTCGATATCGATATGGCCAGCGTCGATATTGACCAGCAATATGGTGCCGGCCTCTTCGGCCTCGCGGGCGGCAAGATACCACAAGAGGAGCGTCTCTGATCCGAGCGATACGGATTCAACAAAAAGCCCGGCCTTCTTTAAAATATCCGCTTCTCTTTGTATCGTATCGGCCTGTGCCACGGCTATCAGGACATTTGAATAGCCGTCGGGCATCCGCTCGATGATCTTGTAACCGGAGACTACATTCTCGTCGGAATACGGGACGTGTTTCAGCGATTCTATCCTGGTCATCTTCCTGATCTCGTCTTCGCTCGTGGAAGGTAATTTTATGAATCTCACCGTTACGAGGTGGCGGGGTATATTCAGTCTTACCGGATGGTGCGGGATATTCAGCGACTCGAATATATTCCTTACCTCCAAGGCCTCGTCCGTTTCGCCCGCTTCGGACGCCCGGAACGGCCTCTTTACGAGCCGCGCGATTTCTCTCTTGCCTTTGGACAGGACCACCTCGGCGACTTTTATAAAATTCTCACCCAGCTCGACCAAGATGAAATCATGGCGCTTTTCAAATACGCCCCGGAGATATTCTAATATTCGCGATAGGATATTGATAAAGGCCTCTTTCCTTCATCCAATTTTAGTTTAACCGGGATTAGTTGTAAAGAAATTTGTTCATCCGTCGAATCATCTAATACTCGCGATAATACAGGAATTTAAAATTCCCCGCCGTATCTTTGGCCGCGACACATACGACCTTTTTGCCTACCTTCGAGCTATTCATTATCCCGGTAGATTCGATATGAAAATAATTCGATTTTATTATGAGATAATTTTTGAGATTGGCCGCCTGCGTCGCGGATAGCGCCCCCTGTGATATCCACTCTATATTTATATTCGCTGAATTGAACGGGGTATCATCCTTGGTACCTTGTTGTTTGTCCGGGCCGCTGCGGAAATCGATTATCTTATCGGCACAAAAATCTGCCGCTATCTTGTCAGCGGGGGCATACGCCATTATGAGGGCGCCCAGGACCGCCTTAGGCGCGGTATTTATATTTATGGCAAACCTGGCAGGGTCGCCGAATATCGTTACATAATCTTTGAGCCTGGCAAAGACCTGCTGGTTGACGCCTTTTACGAGGAGCAGCTCTTCTATGGCGCTGAATTTTTCATGCTTACATTTGTAGGGGGCCGGAAGGGCTTGATAGTAGCCGTCGTCCAGGCCGGGCCCGGGGCTTCTCCATTGCACGATAGACGCGGCGATCCCCGGATCCTCGCCTACATACATAAGCAGATTTTCCAGTACATTTTGAGGAGCCGTATTTATGTTGATCCGCCGCTCTTCATCCGACATGCCGGGATATGCTGCAGCTTCTTCTTTATAGGCTACACTGAAGGATCCTCCGTCTAATGCGCTGTTAAATACGGCGTTAAGTTTTCCCGAATCGCTTTTTTCCTCGGGCGAGAATACCGTGCCGCATTCATATATTGAATCGTATGCTGTGGGGTTTTTTGATAAACGGTATAGCGATTTTACAATTCCGGCTTTGGCTAAATATAACGCCCTCATTCTATCCATGTTATATTTGGCAAGGCGCGCCTCTACGGATACCCTGAATCCTATGCCCATGGCAAGGATAGATAATATGGCCAGTATCCATAAAGATGTTATGAGGATGGCACCTTTTCTATTTATCATGGTTCGACTTCGCTCACCATAAATTATTTTTCCTCGCCCAGGAGACCGGTCGGTATGAAGACGGTCTTCTTAAATTCGCCTGCCCTGATCCTGACCCCGCGTGGTATATTTTGCACGTTCTTATCTTCCCACGCGTCTTTCCATTCGTATTCATATTCTGTGTTTGATATCATTTTTTTATAGCAATATTCGAACCCGAAATCTTTCTCCTCGATGCCGCTAAGCATATCGACGCCCTTAGCGTTATCCTCATTCAGGCCTTCCGACATGGTTGCGATGAGCCTTTTAACGGTCTTGGCATTTTTGTCATATATATAGGTAATCCTGGCAGGCTCTTCGCGCATCCCGGTATCGGGATCCGAGATGCCCACTATCGCTATGAATGATATCCTGCCGGGAGAACCCGAAAAATTGGTCTCGCCTTCATATTCCTGGCCGAAGCCCGGCTTGACAAGCGTGGCGGAATTGTCATAATACGCTACCGCATTTTTCAGGTCCGACGATACCGTATTGAAGAATACCCTTAGTGCCTGGTTCTCCTCTATCATCGGAGAGGTCCTGAGCCAGATCCTTATACCTGCGTTGAACGTGGAATATATGCTGACGGCTATTATCGAAAATATCGTAACGGCGACAATAAGCTCGATGAACGTGAAACCCCGCAGGTTTATTTTCTTTATCATCATTTTTTCTTATTAAGATAGGTATATAACGAATATTTCTCGGGAGGGCTCGTGCCTTCCGAAGAACTTTGATGCCTGAATACGTCCAGCCGCACCGTGCACAGGTCATTCAGTTCCGGCGCTACAGACGCGAGAGAAGAGGCTTCCGCCTCCCAGAAATAGTCTCTCAGATCAGGGAAGTGGTCATCTTCTTTACCCTCTTCGATAATGCCTCTTTCTTCAAAATCATAGATCTTCTCTTCAAGTAAAAGTGAATATTTAAAGAAGGTGCGCGACCTGTTCAGGGCCTCTTTTGCCGTAGAATATACCCTCATGACAAAGAGAAGCCCCCCGGTTATCACAACGATACTGATTATCACCTCCAGGAGCAAAAAACCCCTTCTATTCCTCACGCGCGACCTCTTTTATTTGAACGAGGCTCCCAAACCCTTTTAACGCGACGCTGTAACCCGTCCCGGCCTTGTCCACGATATCGATGAGAATCCCGTCACAGTGGCCGTCGGGATAAAATACGACCTGCCTCCTGTATTCTTTATCCGTTTCCTGGGTGATATTGGTCTTGGGATCATGAAAAAAGATCCCCTGAGGCAGGATAAATACTTTGCCGAACCGGTCCTGTGCTTTTTTGTAAACGATCCCGTCGGCCGACTGGCCGGACTCAAAGAGTTGATATTCACGCCGGTTGAAATCGAATATTACTTTGTAATTTTTTCTGTCGATGACGGCCTTTTCCTGGGCATAGCTTACGAGTTTCGATATATTGAACACGGTATCTTTGGCGGAAAGGGCCGAGAAAGTTTGTTTAAATAAAGGGACGGAGAGCCCGACGAGCGCCAATATGATAACGGTTACGAGCGTCAGCTCTATCAGGGTAAAGCCCGAGCTCTTCATTGCGCCTGGCCTTCAGCTCCTTTATTATCGCTCGCCTCCCAATTCGCTACGTCGTCACCCTCACCGTTATTATCGACGCCGTCTTTGCCGAAGGAATAGAGGTCGTAATCACTATGCGTGCCGGGATAGACGTATTTATAGGGATGGCCCCATGGATCGATCGGGCTCTTCTTAAGGTAAGGCCCTTTCCCGTCCTTCTTTTCTCTTAAAACGTCCAGATTGTCGGGATACGTGCCATGGTCTATCTCGTACAGGTCGAGCGCCGAAGAGATATTGGCATTTATATCCGCCTTGGCGGCGGCGCGCTTTGCCTCTTCGGTCCTTCCCGCAAGGCGCGGCATTACCATTGCGACGAGAGTACCTATTATTATAACCACGAGCATAAGCTCGACGAGCGTGAACCCTGAATTTCTATTGCTATGCTTCATCATCTCCTCCGGTTTATCTTCACTTCATCATAAAGTTAATTTCAAATATCGGCAATAACATCGATATCACTATGAATCCCACGACGACCCCCAGCGTCAATATCAATATGGGCTCCAAGAGCGACATCATTATTTTGACGGCTTCGTCCGATTCTCTATCATACCCTTCGGCCACTTTGAAGAGCGACCTCTCAAGACGGCCGGCCTCTTCTCCTATCGCTATCATGTTCACTACGGCCGGCGGTATCACGCTGCTGTTAAAAAACCCGCTGGCAAGGGACGACCCTTCCCTAACCGCGTCATAAACCTTTTCGACTTCCAGTTTAATAACGGCATTGTCTATGGTCTCTGAGGTCACCCTGAGAGATTCGAGTATCGGAACGCCGTTCTCCAGCAGGGTGGCGAGCGTCCTTGCAAATCTCGCTATCTCAACCTTCATCATCAGTTGCCCGAAGAGTGGAGCCTTGAGTTTCACGCTGTCTATCGACAGCCGTCCTTCAGGCGTGGTGTAAACTTTAGCGAGGAAGGCGCCTATGACGAATATCAGACCTATCAGCGCCCACCAGTAATTTTTTACAACAGTACTTATCGCGAGGAGGATCTGCGTCGGCAGGGGGAGGGCCTGCCCCAGATCGGCGAACATCACCATCATCTTCGGGATGACGAAGGTCATCAGCACTATTATCGTGGCGAGCCCGACTACCGACATGAGGATCGGGTACGCAAGCGCGGTCCGTATCTTAGTCTGTATTTCGAGCTGTTTTTCGCTGAAGTCGGATAGTCTTTTCAATATCTTTTCGAGGGCGCCGCCCGTCTCGCCCGAACGCACCATGCTGACATAGAGGTTTGCAAATACTTTTGGGTGGCGTGCTAACGCGTCCGATAGAGGACTGCCTCCGACGCAGAAATCGCGCACGTCCATGATGACGACTTTGAATTTTTTGTTCTGGGTCTGGTTATAAAGGATATCCAGCGTCTTCACTATCGTAATACCGGATTCCAGAAGGTCCGAGAGCTGTCTTGTAAAATCGGCCGTGTCCTTCAAGGTTATCCTGGTAAAAATAGAACTCATGCCCTCCTGCGCAGTAACGGAAAGCACGTTCTCCTCATCGAGCGAAATGACGTAATAGCCCATCTGGGCCATCTTCTGGACAGCAGCAGCTTTGTTGTCGGCTACCAGGACGCCTTTTATGACATCCTGCGGCCCCTTCTTCGCCTCATATATGAATCGTGCCATTAAAAACTCCGGGCTACGCGCTATTCAATCTCTTCAAGCTCTTCCTGCTGGGTAACCCTTACGACTTCGCTCGGCGTGGTAATGCCCATCATTATCTTTTCCCAGCCGTCCTGCCTCAGGGTCCTCATACCAAGTTCAACAGCCTTCTTCTTGATCTGGTCGGACGAAGCCTTCCGCAATACAAGTTCCCTTATCGACTCGCTCATCTCCAGGATCTCATAGATGGCCGTCCTGCCTTTATATCCTGTGAACCTGCACGCGTCACAACCTTTACCTTCATACATCTTCACCTTCGACAGATTGAGCCCGG
>PLLI01000062.1 GCA_003140915.1 Candidatus Omnitrophota bacterium | reverse complement strand
GAGCCCACAGGTAACCTCGATACCAAGAGCCAGAACGAGATAATGGGCATAATCACTACGCTCAATAATAAAGGTAAGACGGTGGTGATGGTTACCCACGAAGAAGAAGTATCTGAGTACGCCAAGAGGATAATCCGAATGCGCGACGGCAAGATCATTGCGGATGAGGTTAAAAAAAGCGCTTCTAAAGAGATGCCCGAGGAACCTCTTAATATATCTATCGATAGTATAATATCGGAATCCCAGACCGACATAAAGCGCGCAGAGCTTACGGACCATTTTCGCCAGGCATTCTTTTCGATCACTTCACATAAGATGCGCGCTCTCCTTTCGATGCTCGGCATTCTTATCGGCGTGGCTGCGGTCATAGCCATGCTCGCGTTAGGTGCGGGCGCCCAGGAGTCCATTGAAAAGCAATTGGCTTCTTTAGGTTCGAACCTTCTCATGGTCCGTCCAGGTTCGCAACAGCTGCATGGCGTATCGCTGGGAGCCGGCGCGGTCACAAGATTTACGTTTCAGGATATAGATGCTATCGCGAAATTGTCAGGTGTAAGACGCGTCTCACCCACAGTCAGCGGCAGCAGCCAGCTGGTATATGCGAATAAGAACTGGAATACGCAGGTTCAGGGTACGGGCGTCAACTATGCCGATATGCACGCGGCAGTGCCGACGACAGGTAGTTTCTTCAAGGATGAGGAGGTGCGCATGCGGGCAAGAGTCGCGCTGCTCGGCACGACTGTGGTGACGCAACTTTTCGGAGACTCTGACCCGATGGGGGCGATAATAAGGATAAATCGCATTACTTTTAAAGTTATAGGTATCTTGCCCCAGAAAGGCGCTACAGGATGGCGCGATCAGGATGACGTGGTGATTATGCCGGTTACGACCGCGATGTACCGTTTAATGGGTAAGCAGTATATAGATTCGATCGATGTGGAGGTTACGGACCTTCCTCTGATGGACGGCGTGCAGAGATCGATAATCGAGCTTCTTTTAAAACGTCACCATATGGCCGACACCAAAGAAAACGAAAGCGCTTTCGAGGTAAGGAACATGGCCGATATCAAACAGACCATGGAGGCCACCACTAAGACCATGTCATGGCTTTTGGGCGCCATCGCGGCCATTTCGCTTCTCGTCGGAGGCATCGGCATAATGAACATAATGCTCGTCTCCGTAACCGAGCGCACAAGAGAGATAGGCTTGCGCAAAGCTATAGGCGCGCGTGAATCGGATATAATGTTCCAATTCCTCATAGAAGCGATCACTATGACGTTTACCGGAGGAGTGGCCGGCGTAGCCTTCGGCGCCGGCATAGCGCTTCTTCTGGCCATCTTCGCCGGTTGGACGATAAAGATATCTATCTTTTCTATCCTGCTCGCCACCATCTTTTCCATTGCCGTCGGGCTTGTCTTCGGCTTATGGCCCGCACGCCAGGCCTCCAAACTCAATCCGATCGAGGCATTGCGGTACGAATAGGTGAGTAGAAAAATGTCAGAAAAAATCGGAATCTCGATTTGCATACAATAGCAAATTAATGTATACTTATCCAATGCGAAAGGCCTACTTCGCTCTTCGGCCGTTAGACCGCGGTAGAGCTTCGTAGGGCCGTATTCCTGCGAAGCCATACCTCAGTTGACTATAGAATGGCGAAGCAGAAAAGGAGGAGCAGTATGAAAAAGTACATAGTAGTTCTTATAGCTGTTGTAGCGCTTGTAGCTAGCGCACTACCTGCTTGCGCCGAATCGGTATTCAACGATATGAGCAAGTGCATACAGAACTGGGGTAAAGAGTGCAAGCCCTGCGCGTCGAAATCTGCGGCCGCCGGAACTGCAACAAAGGCGCCGAGGATGAAGGTAACGAACCCGCTGGGCAATACGACGCCTCTCGTCACCGATAATTCAGGGAAGGTCGAGATAGCAAAGTAAAACGTCCGCGGCACAAGAGGACGGTTACAGTAAAAAATCCAGATTTTTGTCCTAACAAAGTCTGGATTTTTTATTAATAAGGTTATATAATATATCATCATATGGTAAAAAGATTTGCAGCACTCATATCGATAGCCTTGCTCCTCGGACTCGCGGCGAGAGGCTTTGGCCTGAACTTTCAGCAGGCTTTCGCGATATCCATATTCTCCGCGTCGATACTGGGGACGCTATTCTTCTGGGATTTCCGTCTCAGTTTCGCGTTTCTGGGTTCCGCGCTGCTTCTGGTAACGCGGACGATAGACGTCGAGCATTTTATAAGGTTCGCCTCTTTGGAAGTAATCCTGTTTCTCGCCTGCATGATGGTCCTTGTGGGGCTTTTAAAGGAGAACGGCTTCTTCAACATAATATCGCACCTTCTCCTGGGCGCAAAACGCCTGAACGCCCGTAAATTCATAATAATCCTTTCCGTCGTCTCGGCCGTCATGGCATCGCTTGTAGACGAGGTCACGTCGATAATATTCATGATAGTGGCCGTCCTGGAGATATGCGATCGCCTCGAGATAGACCCCGTGCCGTTCCTGATCACATCGGTCCTGGCCACCAACATAGGAAGCTCGGCAACCGTTCTCGGCAATCCCATCGGCATATTGATCGCTACCAAATCGGCCCTGACGTTCGAGGATTTCATAATAAAAGCGGCTCCCATATCCGCGTTATGCCTTGCGGTGACTATCGGTGTCTCGATGGTATGGTACAGGAAGGCGCTTAAAGATTTTGACGAAAAGATACGGAACTTCAACGAAAAAAAGATCGTTGCAATGGAAAAGCCCGTCGTCTTCAGCAAGGATCTCAAGATAAGCCTCGCGATATTCGGCGCAACCATTCTTTTCATAGCGCTCCATCATCGCCTCGAGATACTGTGGGGGCTGGGCACGAATACCATACTTCTTGCCGTTCCGCTCCTTTCATGCGGCGCCGTCTTCGTATGGAAACAGAAAAATGCCAGGAAACATATCGAGCACGACGTGGAATGGTGGACGCTCCTTTTCTTCCTGTTTCTCTTCGCCCAGGCCGGGACCATTCAATATACCGGTGCGACAGACGTGCTGGCGAAGCATTTAATGGCCATTACGAGCGGCAGCCTGAGTATATTGACAGGCGCTATACTGTGGATAGCGGGCATCGGTTCCGCGGTCCTCGACAATGTCGTGCTGGTCGCGGCCATCATACCGGTTGTGCAAAGTTTCAAGGCTATCGGCATAAACTCGCAGGCGCTATGGTGGGCGCTTTTGTTCGGCGGATGCCTGGGCGGTAACATTACGTTGGTGGGCTCCACCGCCAATATTGTCGCTCTCGGCATCCTCGAGAAAGAGAAGAATATACGCATGACCTTCATGAGATGGTTCGGCATAGGACTGACGACGGGCGTACTGACCATGATCGTCGTCTGGGCGGCCCTCTCATTCATTCCGGTCTATAGATAAATACGTATGAGTAATAAAAATATGACGAACGGCAGGAAAAAGCCGCAGAGTTGGGATTTTGACTATATAGGATCCTCTCCGGAGCTTATCTTCGAGCGCCTTAAGACCTCTCAGAAGGGCCTTAGCGAGCAGGAGGCGCAGGAACGCCTTGAGGAATACGGCTTTAATGAGCCCGCGAAGAAACAGAAGAGGACCGTGCTCATCCAGATCCTTTCCAAGTTCCTCAATCCTCTGGTCATCGTCCTCTTGGTCATCGCCGCCTTTTCCCTCTTCTTCGGTGAAAAGATAGAAGCGCTCCTCGTTATCCTTATGGCGATCATGAGCGTATTTCTATCCTTTATACAGGAATACCGCGCCGGGAAAGAAGCCGAAAAATTGAGCGAAATGGTCCGCGCCACCGCGACTGTCTATAGGAACGGGAAGGCACGGGAATTGAAGATAAGGGAAATAGTCCCCGGCGACATAGTGGACCTGTTTGCGGGAGATATGATACCGGCCGACTTGCGCATCATCTCCTGTAAAGACCTATTTATCAATCAAGCATCGTTAACAGGCGAATCTTTCCCGATAGAAAAAATGGCCGCTCCAATACAGAGTAAAAGTAATTCCGCTTCTGATCTGACGAACATCGCTTTCATGGGCTCAAGCGTAGTGAGCGGAACGGGACTCGGCGTAGTCGTGAAGACGGGTCTTGCCACTCAATTCGGCGAACTTTCCCGCCGCCTGGCCGGCATTGTCGTAGAGACCGGCTTTGACAAGGGGATCCGCAGGTTCACGTGGCTCATGATACGCCTGATGCTCGTCCTGGTCGTCGTCATCTTTCTCATAAATGCTTTGTCGAAACATGACCTTGTGCAGGCCTTTCTATTCTCGTTGGCCGTCGCGGTGGGGCTGACTCCGGAAATGCTTCCGATGCTGGTCGCGGTAAATCTTTCCAAAGGCGCGATAGCCATGTCCAAAAAACAGGTTATCGTAAAACGGCTCAACTCCATCCAGAACTTTGGGGCCATGGACGTGCTCTGCACGGATAAGACCGGCACGCTTACCCTGGATAAGATCGTATTGGAAAAATATTGCGATGTGGTCAGGAACGAGGACAGGGGTGTCCTGGAACTGGCCTATTTGAACAGCTCTTATCAGACCGGATTGAAAAATATCCTGGACAGGGCAGTCTTGAGATGTGAAAATCCTCCGACCAACCAGTATAAGAAGATCGACGAAGTCCCGTTCGATTTCTCTCGCAAGATAATGTCGGTAGTCGTGGAGATAGGTGCTAAACACAGAATAATCTCAAAAGGCGCTCCGGAAGAGATATTCAAAAGATGCTCGAAATATGAGCTGGAAGGCGAAATACTCGACATGGAGCAACTGATACTTACGGACCTGAAGACGGAATTCGATTACTTGAGTTCGGAAGGTTTCCGGGTATTGGCCGTCGCGTATAAAGATTTTGATAATAAAAAAGAGGTCTATTCTAAGGAAGACGAGGAGGGGTTGATCCTTAAAGGTTACATCGCGTTTTTGGATCCTCCAAAGCCGACAGCCAAAAAAGCCATTGAAACATTAAGGAGCTTAGGGGTCGAGTTCAAAGTCCTGACGGGCGATAATGAACTGGTGACAAAGAAGATATGCAGCGAAGTAGGCATCGATGTCAAGGGGTTGGTAACCGGCGAGGCGATAGAAAAAGCAAGCGACCAGGAGCTCCAAGAGCTGGTAAAGACAACATCCGTTTTTGCCAGGCTTGCCCCTTTACAGAAAGAGAGGATAATCCATGCCCTGCACAGAAATAACCGTACCGTAGGTTTTCTGGGGGATGGCATAAATGACGCGCCTGCATTGAAGGCGGCGGATGTGGGGATATCGGTAAATAATGCAGTCGATATCGCCAAAGAATCCGCAGACATAATCCTTCTCAAGAAGAGCCTGATGGTGCTCGAGGACGGAGTAATAGAGGGCAGGAAAACCTTCGGGAATATTCTCAAGTATATAAAGATGGGCGCGAGCTCGAATTTCGGCAACATGTTCAGCATGACGGGCGCGAGCCTGTTCCTTCCGTTCCTGCCGATGCTGCCCATCCAGATACTGTTGAATAACTTTCTTTACGATGTCTCGCAGGTAGCCATCCCTTCGGACGAGGTGGATAAGGAGTATGTCCTGAAAGAAAGGCCCTGGAACATCGATTATATAAAGAAATTCATAATTCTCATAGGGCCCATCAGCTCCATATTCGATTTCGTGACCTTCGGGGTTTTATTGTGGATCTTTCATGCGCCGCAGCCTCTCTTCAACACCGGCTGGTTCCTGGAATCTCTCTGCACCCAGACGCTGGTCATCCATATCATCCGGACCGGCAAGATCCCGTTCATCGAATCTAAACCCAGCCAATTTTTATTGTTCACTTCGATATATATAGTTACGATAGCTCTCTTCATACCGTTCACGCCGCTAGGGAGATATTTTGGTTTCGTCCAGCCGCCTCCGGGTTATTTTCTGGCACTGCTGATCATAATTATTGCTTATTTATTCATGGTGCAGTTTGTGAAAAGTTGGTTCATCAAAAAATACGGCTATGAGTAAAAGCCGGAGAAGGGAAATATGGCCAGGAAAATATTAGTGATCGTTGCGGCATTTTTGTTTATCGGTTCAAATCTTATTTTAGCCCAGGAAGGCCAGTCATTCAACGCGCGGCAGAAAGCGAAGATACAGGCCTTCAGGGAAGAGCAGAAAAAAGAGGATGTAAAATTCCGCCAAAGCATAAAAGATAAATTGCCCGCCGAGAAGACTGCTGCCACGATAGAGTATCAAAACGCGCAATATGCTTCGCGCAAGGCATTCAACCATAAAATACACGAAGAGAACATGGCCTACCTGCGCGATGGGCTTGTAAAGAATTCGAAACTTACCGATGCGCAAAAAACCGAAGAGATCGATTTTATGGAACAACAATATCGGGAGAGCGTCGCCTTCCATGATAAGCAGCACTCCGAGAATATAGCATTCTTCCGGAAGGTGGAGAACGATCCGCGGATGACACCGGGAGAAAAGGAGAAGACGCTGAAAGCTCATTTTGCCGCGCAGAAAGAAGCTGCCAAGAAATTTTTCCAGGCACAACAGGAACAGAAAAAATCCGAAATGAAATAGGGCCTATCCATCCATAAATCCATGAAGAAGATAATTTTAATAGCGGCTATCGCCATCCCGTTAGCCGTTGCAGGGATAGTTTCCTATAATCTTTGCAAGAGTAAGCCGGTAAGCCGCAGGCAAAATATAGAGGCTCGAACTGCCTCGTGGGCCAGGCTCAAAGAATACGTAAAGAAAGCTACGGCCGGCTACAGGGGCGACGTTGCCATTGTTATAAAGGACCTGGATATGGATTGGCAGATCGAAGCCAACCGGGATATGCCGATCCCCTCAGCGAGCCTCGTAAAGATCCCCATCATGCTTGCTTATTTCGCCGCTGTCGAAGAGGGTAAAATTAAATTCAGCGACACGATAGAGTTGAAACGATCCGATAAAGTCAGCGGTTCCGGATTGGTGAAGAATGGCAGCGCCGGTTCCAATTACAAGATAGCAGACCTGATCTATCCCATGATCACCGAAAGCGACAATACAGCCGCGAACATGCTCATCGACAGGCTCGGCCTCGATGAGCTTAACCGGTATTTCTTGAAATTCGGATTGAAGCATACAAACCTCGCCCGCAAGATGATGGATTTCAGATTGAGAAAAGACGGGATAGAGAACTACACCACCGTCGGGGACATGGCGGACATTTTAGAACGGCTTTACCGAGGGGAATTCTTAAGCAAAAGTATTTCGAAAAAATGCCTGGAACTTTTGGCTGAGCAGAAGATAAACGACCGGATACCTAAAAAATTGCCCCACGACATAACAGTCGCCCACAAGACCGGCCTCGAGAACGGCGTCTGCCACGATGTCGGCATAGTCTATACCCCCAAGGGCGATTTTATGATATGCGTCCTGACCAAACATGAATATACCACCGCCCGCCCGTCAAAACGCCTCATTTCGCGCCTGTCGCTCCTCACCTACAACTATTACAGCGGATTCTGAGAGTTTTCGATTCCTTAAGGCATCCCCTCTCGGGGCGGTGCCTCGCAGGACGCGAAATTTTAACCATGTAAAATTTCGCTGCGAAAAAACTTCTCGCATCTGCTCGAAGTTTTACGCCCTGCTCGGCACGCGCCCCTCGGGGGATCCCTTTCAGCAGGAATCGAAAATTTACATAGACGATTTTGCGCGGAGTAAAACTAAACTGGTAACCACTATCTGAATTAGATCGAGGCGTGATTTAATAGAGTGAGACTGACTCTTTTTTCCTGCCACTCTGATAAAATTTTTCGATGCCTCAGATAGCGGAACTTTTGTGCGCCGCCGAAGCGACTGTTGTAAAATTTCGATACCTTATGGCGNNAGGCGGCCACAAAAGTAACCGCCTGCGCGAGATGAAAAATTTATAGACAACTACATCTGTTTAGCATATAATTAAAGCCTCCCGATGCGTAAAAAGACGGCGCCGGATAAGGCGCGGGATTTTCTCAAATTAATTTACATAAAACTAATAAGGATCGATGACACTCCGCATAAAATAGCCATAGGTTTCGGGCTGGGCGTCTTTGCCGGAGTAATGCCTTTTGCCGGGCCGATCGCTGCTGTATTCCTGGCGGTATTATTTAAAGTCAACCGGATAAGCGCGTTTTTAGGGAGCCTTCTTACCAACACGTGGATCACTATCCTGGCTTTTGTATTCTCGATCAGGATAGGGTCTTTTCTATTCGGCCTCGACGCTGAAATTATCCGCTCGCGCTGGACGGCGCTTTTTAAAGATTTTCATCTCTCCAGCCTGTTGAAGCTGTCAGTGATCGAAATTATCCTGCCCGTTCTGACAGGATATTTAATAATAGCGGCATTTTCGGGCCTCGTAGCTTACGCCGCGGTGCATATCATCATGAAATTCGTGAAACTTAAAAGGAAAAGTGGCTTAAAGATATGGCTTTAAATGAATCCGATCTAAAAAGTATCAAAGGGCTTTCCGAAGCCGAAGTCGCCGGAAGGCTGAAGAGGGACGGTTATAACGAACTGCCGGCCTCTAAGACGCGAAGCTTATTTACCATAGCTCTCGGCGTATTCAAGGAACCGATGTTCCTCTTGCTCGTTGCGTGCGGGGCGATCTACCTTATATTGGGCGAGGTCCAGGACGCGCTTATGCTCTTAGGGTTCGTATTCGCGATAATGGGCATTACCGTTTATCAGGAAGGCAAAGCAGAGAGAGCGATAGACGCGCTAAGGGACCTGTCGAGCCCGCGTGCTCTCGTTATCAGGGATGGAGTGCAGAAGAGGATCTCGGGTAAAGAGGTCGTGAGGGATGACATCATAATTATCAGGGAGGGTGACAGGGTCCCGGCCGATGCAATCATGCTCTGGGGGATAAACGTTACCGCGGATGAGTCTATATTGTCCGGCGAGTCAATGCCGGTCCGCAAAATGGTCGGCGAAAACGCCCAGGGCAATAAGTTCAAGCGGCCCGGCGGCGATGACCTGCCGTTTCTCTATTCCGGAAGCCTTATAGTGCACGGACAGGGCCTGGCCAGGGTGGTCTCGATAGGTTCGGATACGGAAATGGGGAAGATAGGCAAGGCGCTCGGTGAGATACACGAAGAAGAGACGCTCCTGCAGAAGGAGACCGGGAAACTGGTCAGGGCGATATTCGGTATAGCACTTTTACTCTGCGTGATGGTAGTGGTGATTTACGGATGGACAAGGGGGAATTGGCTCGAGAGTATCCTCTCCGGGATAAGCTTGGCCATGGCGATGCTGCCGGAAGAATTTCCTGTGGTCCTCACGATATTCCTGGCGCTCGGCGCCTGGAGGATATCGAAGAAGAACGTCTTAACGAGAAAAGCCGCCGCGGTCGAGACCCTCGGCTCGTCGACAGTGCTCTGCGTGGACAAGACCGGGACATTGACGCAGAATAGAATGTCGATAAAAAAACTTTTTAACGGCAGGGAATTCTACGATATCCCGGAAAGACTCGGTGCGCCGCTTCCCGAAAAATTCCACGAGGTTATTGAATACGGGATACTCGCTAGCAAAAAGGACCCCTTCGATCCCATTGAAAAGGCTTTGGAGGACTTAGGCTACGAGACGCTTTACAACACCGAACATATCCATAAAGATTGGCCGCTCATCGAAGAATACCCGCGTTCCAGGGAGGTGATGGCGCTCTCTCATGCCTGGGTGACCCCGGATAAAAAAGGTTTTGTAATTTCGGCCAAGGGCGCGCCGGAGGCGATCCAGGACCTGTGCCACCTGAATGATAACGAGAGAAAAGAGCTCGCCGGCCACATTAACGAAATGGCCGGCCAGGGCCTTCGCGTCCTGGGCGTCGCAAATGCCGCCTTTGACAAAGAGAAGCTCCCCAAGTCACAGCACGATTTCGACTTTAAGTTCATAGGCCTTTTAGGGCTTGCGGACCCTATCCGCCCGAGCGTCCCCCTCGCGATACAGGAATGCTACGCTGCCGGCATCAGGGTAGTGATGATAACGGGGGATTATTCGATCACCGCCCAGAATATTGCCATACAGATAGGGCTTTCGAATCCCAGCGAGGTTATTACCGGGCCGGAACTTGAATTGATGAATACCGCACAGCTCAAAGATAGATGCAAGACGGTAAATATCTTTTCGAGGTTCCAACCGGAGCAAAAATTATCGATAGTCAACGCGCTGAAATCGAACGGAGAAGTTGTGGCGATGACTGGCGACGGCGTGAATGACGCGCCTGCCCTGAAATCGGCCCAGATCGGGATCGCGATGGGAGGCCGCGGCACCGACGTTGCCCGTGAGGCGTCCGGCATCGTGCTCCTGAACGACGACTTCTCTTCGATAGTGGAAGCGGTGCGGCTCGGCAGGAGGATATTCGATAACCTTAAAAAAGCGATGGCTTATATAATAAGCGTTCACATCCCGATAGCCGGCGCTGCCCTGATACCCGTTATCATGGGCTGGCCGATAATTTTGTATCCGGCCCACATAGTATTTCTTGAGCTTATAATAGACCCGGCCTGTTCGGTGGTATTCGAGTCGGAACCTGCGGAGAAGAACGTGATGAAACGTCCGCCCAGGGATCCGAAAGAGTCGCTATTCGGCAGAAAACTCCTCGTCCTGAGCTTTCTTCAAGGATTATCGTCACTCGTCGCCGTGATCGCGGTATTCTGGATCGCCCTGCGTTTTCACCAGACCGAAAGCGGCGCGAGGGCGTTGGCGTTCGTGACGCTGATCATATCAAATCTCTGCCTGATCCTCACCAACCGTTCATGGACCAGAGGCATCATATCGTTATTTTCGGTTTCAAACAAGGCATTGACCGGCGTGGTCGCCGGCGCCATATGCTTCCTGCTGTTGATCATCTACGTTCCTTTCCTGCAAAAGATCTTCCATTTCGGACAGATCCATTCGGAAGATATAATCATATGCCTGGCAGCGGGGATATGGAGCGTCTTATGGTTTGAGCTTCTTAAGGCCGTATTCAGCAAGATGAAGATCGATCTCATGAAGTCTTAAAAAATCTGGATTTTATACTTGCCATGATTTATTTTACAGTATATAATATGGTACATCATGAAACTTGAACAACCCATACCGGCGGCGTTGATGCTGATCTCTCTCCTTGTAATATTCTCCGTGGTATCTTTAAAACTTACTCTTTATATCCCGGAGGCCGGCAACGTGCTGATGTTCGAGAGCTGTATCGTTTCAAACTTATATAAACCGATAATAAACATAACACCGCAAAATAAAATTTTGGTCGACGCCTGTCATAAAATAATTACGAGAGAACCAATAATGATATATCTGGAAAAACAGGAGAAGTCGCCTCCGGCGGTTACGGCTTTCCGACCGGATAGTTTCTTAACGTAAGTCAACCGCAATATTAATTAGAGGAAGGTGGTGAAGATGAAAAAGTTATTTATCGCTTTGGTGGTTTTAGGGTTCCTGAGCTCGTATTCTTTCGCGCAGGAAGCCAGTGCGCCCGCGGCGAAGGACGCGACTAAAACTGCTGAAACGGCGAAGACCGCCGAAAAGAAAGAGATGAAGAAAGCGAAGCGGAAGAAGATGAAAGCCGAAAAGAAGGCGAAGAAAGAAGCGAAGAAAGACGCAAGGGAATCATTAAAGAAAGAAGCAAAAGAAGAGACGAAAGAAGTTAAACAGTAAACAAAAAGGAGAAGGAGAAAGATGAAAAAAATAGCATTGGTATTGATCGCAATTGTATTTGTGGCAGGGATTGCTTTTGCCCAGGAGCAGACTCCTCCGGCCAACGCAATGGTCAACAAGACAAGTGCCGTAGCCAAGGATACGAAGGCGGCTGTGGGGACATTGGCAAAGGTAACATTGGCCGAACCCGCAAAGGGCATCGCCAACACCACCATAACCGTGACGGATGAGACCGGTAAGGCCCTGGAATATACGGTTACCCAGTCTACGAAGATCCTCGGCGCCAGCTTAGACGTCCTTACATTGAACCAGTTAAAGATAGGCGAAAAGATAAAGATCAAATCAAAAGAAGGCTCGAGCGAAGCTTCTGCTATAAAGGTAGTACAGTAGTAGTTTAACGAACGTATAAAATGGCAGGCTCTTTAAAAGAGCCTGCCATTTTATTTTGTTCTGCTTCGCTGTAAATCTTAGACTGTAATGGAGCTTCGCAGAAACTTAACTACATCGCTACCATTCCTACGAAGCTTCATCCCATCTCACTGCAGTAGCGAAGTAGAATGGCGCGCCTGGCAGGATTCGAACCTGCGACCACCTGGTTCGTAGCCAGATACTCTATCCAACTGAGCTACAGGCGCCCAATTTTCTCCGAACTATTTTACGATGCTTCCCGGTGTGACTTCTCTATCAGGTGTAATGATCGAAATGCCTTTATCATCGGATGCCGCAAGCAGCATACCCTGACTTTCAACGCCTCTTAATATTACAGGGTCAAGATTGTCGACAAGCACTACTTCACGGCCTACCAGGTCTTCTTTCTTGTAGGAATTTTTTATGCCTGCCACGATCTGTTTGGTTTTATCGCCGACTTCCACCATGAGTACATAGAGCCTATCCGCGTTAGGATGGTCATTCACCTCTTTGATCCTGGCGATCTTTAATTCGATCCTTTTGAAATCTTCGTATGTTGCCATAAATTTCTCTCTCTTTATTTCACTGCTTCGACTTTGACGGAGAATTTAGTTCCTCGGACACCGACGACGGAAGTAGGGGTTTTTACCTCGAATTTCGAATCAGGCGTATCCAGTTTTTCCGCCTTGATAAGCACTTGCCCGACAGAAAGGTCCAGCAGAGTCTTCTTCATCCCTGTAACATTATCTTTCACAAGCGTTGCAAAAGAGACCAAAGATTTTTCGGAGAGATCGACTGTCGCGGTTTGACCGGTCCCGTCCACATTCAGGGCAGCCTTTGCGCCCGCACCTGTTTTAATGAATGCCCCTTCCTTTAATATATCGCCCTCTTTAGCCGGAGCCCACGATCCCGGGCCCGGATTTTTCACCATTACCTCGCCGCTTGTCTTGGTGACGGTTACCGTGCGCTTCACTTCTTCCGAAACCCCAACAGCCGCAGCAAATAGTATGATTGTAGCTACCAATAAAAAATTTATTATCTTCATAAGTTTCACCTCGAAGTAAATATACAATAGAAAAATCTAAAAGTCAAGACAGATGCCATTCGACCTCGTAGGTTCGACCTCGCAGGTCGAATGGTTAAATATAAAAAAGGAAGATTTAAAACGTTGTATTTTGTTAAATACATGATAAACTTCAATTGAAAAGACCTTTCAACTTCGGAAGTTGTACTTCGGAAGTCGAATGGTTAATTTTTTGGAATGTTTAAAAATATTTTTATAAAGTTCAAACGATGAGTATATGAAAACCGAGAAAATAATTAACATCATCGCAATCATACTAATAGCGGTATCTCTCTTGATGGTGGATAGGCCGCTGGCAACTGCTATTATCAGCCATGATGGGTTCAGACATTTCACGAAAGAAGGCATCGCAAGTTATTATTCATACGAATGCGCAAGCCTTCCCATGGCGAACGGTTCCCCGTTCGATCCGGAAAAGAGGACGTGCGCGAGCTGGTTTTATGAATTCGGCACGATACTCATCGTCAGGAGCCTGGAGACAGGGCTCGTTACCGAAGTAGTTGTAACCGACAGAGGACCCAACAAGCGCCTCGTCAAAGAAGGCAGGATCATTGATCTCTCCAAGAAAGCATTTCAAGACATCTGCAATCCGGAAAAAGGCCTCACCAGGGTCGCCATCGCAGTAAAAAAGTGAACATTTCATGTGATTCTGGAAGTTTTTACGAAGCGAATTTTACTTTGACTTCCGCTGGATATATGGTGTAAAATGCCTATAATAAGGTAGTCCCGCCTGGAGTGAAATTAGGGGCGGGATGATTTGTCCGCAGTTACACACCAACAAATCAGAGGTTTATATGTTAGATTCGGGCCTTGCCAATGTCACCATGTTCTTTGTAATAATAGGGATCGCCCTCATCTTTGTCGTCACGTGGATACTCAAATCGGAAGCGAGGATCAATGTGTGCAAAGACGAGATCAAGAAACTCAAGACGGACCTCGATTCTTCCGAAAGAGAGCGCTTTGTCTTGACGGAAAAGATCGCTAACCTTGAAGCCGCGCCGGTGGCTAACAATGCCAACGAAGCGGTCGAAGAAGAAAACAGAAAACTGAAAAGAGAACTGACGGAAGCGAAAGCTTCTTTGGAAGAAGTATATAAAGCACTTAGTTAACACAGGTGAAAATGGAAGTAAGCGAAATAAAGAAAAAGATATTGGAGAGGATCGAAAGCGAAAAATCGAAAACCTCCCGCAAAAAGAAACCCCTCAATCTTGCCACACTCTCCGCCAGGATGGGCAAGCCCGAAGAAGACCTATTAAAACTTTTTAACAAGGCCGCGACGGAGACCATTGCGGCGCCTTTCTCTTCCGAAGAATATGCCGCCGAAGAAGGTTACCGTACAAAGCTTGATGCGCTGGAATCGGAGAATGACCGGCTAAAGAAGATCCAGGAAGATGCCCGATCGAAAAGTGACAACCTGTTGAATCAGATAGAAGAGAAAGACAAGGCGATATCCGAACTGCAGAGGAGACTCGCGAGCGAATCGATAGGGATTATCGGCGACAGCGAAAAAGAAAAATCTCTTATAAATACTGCGATAGAAAAATCGATCGCCGAGTATCGTGTCAAGCTCTCGGCCCTAGAGGAAGAAAATAAGAACCTGAAGAATCTGCATGCCCAGGAGTTGAAACAGAATGAAAAGGTATTTTTCCAGATAGCCGGGAAAGACGAAGAGATAGCGGAATTAAAGAAAAAGTTTCAGGACAACCTCGATGAGCTCGGGGGCAGCAAATTGCCCGCGCTCGAAGCCGAAAATAAAAAAATAAAACGTCTGCATGAAGATGCCCTTAAACAGAACGACAGCCTGCTCGAGCGTATAGAGAAGAAGGATAA
>PLLI01000117.1 GCA_003140915.1 Candidatus Omnitrophota bacterium | reverse complement strand
GGGCATATGCCGCTTCCCGCTTGGCTCTCGGACCAGAAGGTCTCGCAGGGGACGCAGAACCAGCCGTTATATACCTTTTTGTATATCTTATCGTTCTTATGCAGTTTATCGAGTATCGCCTGGACGGCCTTTACGTGGTAATCGTCGGTTGTTCTTATGAAATGGTCATATTTAATGTCAAGTTTGGCCCATAGGTCTTTAAATACCGGGACTATCTCGTCCACGAACTTCTGCTCTTCGCCCTCTTTGAAACCCCGCTCGAGCGTTGCCTTTTCTATCTTCTCGCCGTGTTCATCCGTGCCAGTCATGAAGAAGACGTCGTAACCGCACCTGCGCAGGAACCTGGAAACGACGTCGCAGGCCAACGTCGTATAGGAATGCCCTATGTGGGGCTTTGAATTGACGTAATATATCGGGGTTGTAATGTAGAATTTACTCATAGATTATTTGTAAGTTACCTCAACTAATGTCCCGTCCTCCAGTTCAACGGTCACCGACCTTTTCAACGCGTTCACGCTTACTATCTTGCCGGTGCCCTTTTCGGTCTTGAGGGTCTCGCCCTCTCTCGGGAGGCCCTTCATCAGTTCCTTGTAGGTCTTGTGCTCGTAACCGAGGCAGCACATCAGGCGGCCGCACAGGCCCGATATCTTCGTGGGGTTGAGCGGAAGGTTCTGCTCTTTGGCCATCTTTATCGTGACGGGCTCGAAATCTTTGAGGTAAGTGGCGCAGCACAATGCCCTCCCGCATGGCCCCAATCCGCCCAGTATCTTCGCCTCGTCGCGCACCCCTATCTGCTTTAATTCTATCCGCGTCTTGAATACGTTGGCGAGGTCCTTGACAAGGTCCCTGAAATCGACACGCCCCTCGGCGGTAAAATAGAATATTATCTTCGAGCGGTCGAATGAGAACTCCGCGTCGATGAGCTTCATGGGAAGGCGGCGCTCCTGTATCTTCCTGGAACAGGTATCCATCACCTCCCGTATCTTCTTCTTGTTCTTATCGATCTGGTGCATGTCCCACGGGTTTGCCTTCCTTATCACTTTCTTAAGCGGCTCGTCGATATCGGAATCGAGAAGCGCTTCAACATCGGACAATACCTGCCCGTAATCGAGCCCTCTGTCCGCCTCGACGACCACATATTCGCCCACCTTGAACCGCATGCCGCCGGGGGAGAAATACGTGATCTTACCCGCCTCCCGCAATCTTATCTGAACGACTTCGTACATATTAAACTCCTCGTAGTTTAGCGGTGCATAAGGTTTATCCCGAGCACGCCCATTGCCAGTTTCGGATTGANNTGACGTTCTGCTCCAGGAATGAGCCCGTCAGGATAACCTGGTTTATTATATTATTCAATCCGTCGAAACTCGCGCGCTTTGCTTCATTATGTATCAGCTCGAATTTATCGACGTTTACCAATGCAGCACGGCTGCCCCGGCCCGTCTTGGCGATCAATATATCCCGGTACCACGTCAGCATCACTTCAAGGGCCAGCCTCAGGTCAGGTTTGGAAAAGCCGTCGAAATCCGGGCCCGGGAACGCGCCGTCTTTCAACTCGTTTATTATGCGGTCGCGTTTCTCGAAGAAACCTTCCGCGTCAAGCTTCAATGCCTTGCCAAGAGCGCCCGACGAGATGCGCGACAATATCCTGGCTTTCTCTTTTTCAAGCTTATAGTTATTTACGAGTATCTCTTCGATCACTTCGCAGCCGAGCGGAAAGAACCTCACCCTTTTAGCGCGGGACTGGATGGTGGCAAAGACGTCATTTATATTTTCCACTATCAATATCAGGATTGAGTCCGACGGCGGCTCTTCCAAGGTTTTCAGGAGCGCGTTCTGCGCCTCCTGTGTCATGGAATCCGCACTGTCGAGTATATAGATCTTCTTGCGGCCTTCGTACGGCCGCAGGCCTATATCTTTTGTCACGGCCCTTATCTTGTCTATGCCGAAACTCGAATCTTCCTTCAGCGGAGAAAATATAAGGACATCCGGGTGGTTAGACGCCTCTATCTTTTTACATTGGCTGCAAATATCGCAAGAGCCGCCGTCCCTGCCATCCCGGCAATTGAGCGCCTTCGCAAAATTAACGGCGGCCAGTTTCTTCCCCACCCCCGACGGGCCGAGAAAGATATATGNNGCCTTCTTTCCTACCCCGGACGGGCCTATAAAGATATAGGCGTGCGATACCTTATCGTTTTCGACAGAGCTCTTTAAGAATCCTATCGCGCTATCCTGCCCTTTTATGCCGCTGAATGACACGTCCTGCCTCTCTTTTTACAAGCGCCTGCGTATCGCCGATACTGCCTGTGACCTTTATCACCTTGATCCGCCCGGGATAAGCCTTGGCCAATTTCAGGTATCCGGCCCTCACCCGCTTATGGTAGGCGATCTCCTTCTTCTCCATCCTGTCCGTCCCCTTGCCCTTTGCCCGGTCCAATCCCGTGATCGTATCCACGTCAAGAAGGATAGTGATATCCGGTTTCAGGCCTCCCGTAGCTACCGCGTTGAGCCCATCAATAGATTTAAGATCAATGCCGCCGCCGTATCCCTGATAGGCCATAGTCGCGTCGCTGAACCTGTCGCATATCACTATCTTGCCCTTTGCCAAACTCGGGCCTATGACTTCCCTGACAATTTGCGAGCGCGCCGCCTCAAAGAGGAAGAGTTCTGTCAGGTCTGATATCCTGACGCCGTCCGAATGGAGCAATATCCGGCGTATCTCTTCGCCGGCCTTAGTGCCTCCGGGTTCGCGTGTGAGGACGCAGTCGAATGACCTGGCTTTCAGGAAATCGCAGAGGAGACGCGCATGAGTGCTCTTGCCGCAGCCTTCCGGCCCTTCGAACGTTATGAATACGCCTCGTTCTAAATTTTGCTGCGCCATATTGTGCCGTCTTTTGTATCTTCGAGAATTATCCCGTCGCCTTCTAATTCTTTTCTTATACTATCCGCTTCTTTGAAATCACCGCTCTTTCTTGCCTTATTTCTTTTATCTATTAATGCCGTAACCCTGGTAGGAAGATCTTTAAGGCCATTTTTTTTCTTTAAATCCAAACCGAATATACCCGATAATTCCATCAGTAGCTCTTTGGCGGCGTTTAAAAAATTTGGATCGCCGATATTTTTATTCGCGATACTTACCAACTCGAATAAGACGGCCAAACCTTGAGGCATGTTGAAGTCGTCGTCCATTGCCAGGATAAACTCTTCTTCGATCTTTTCTATTTTTTCATTCTTTTTGGCTGATGGTTGAGCGCCGGCAGCTGAAAGCTTCCTGTCGATGGCGTTCATCAAAATTAAAAACCTTTCTTTCTGCGCCTTCATCTCTTCTATCTTTTCTTTAGTGTAGTCGACGGGATGCTTGTAGTGGGTGTTTAAAAATAGGAGTTTCAGGTAGTCCGGATCTTTGTATGCGGCGATGAAATCTTTTATCGATATGAAATTGCCGAGCGACTTGGCCATCTTTTCGCTGTTTATGGTCAGGAGGCCGTTGTGGATCCAGTACCTGGCGAATTTCTTGCCCGCCCCTTCGGACTGCGCTATCTCATTTTCGTGGTGCGGGAATATCAGGTCTATGCCGCCGCCGTGGATATCGAATTCATCTCCGAGGATATCCGAGCTCATCACCGAGCATTCTATGTGCCAGCCGGGCCTTCCCGATCCCCACGGGCTCGGCCATGACGGCTCGCCTTCTTTAGCAGTCTTCCATAAGGCAAAATCTATCGGATCCTTCTTCCGCTCGCCGGGAGCTATCCTCGCGCCGACCTCCATCTTCTCGAGGTTCTGGTTCGAGAGCTTGCCGTAATCTTTCGCTTTCTTTATGTCAAAATATACGTCGCCGTCTGCCGCGTAAGCCGCGCCCCTTTCGATGAGCAGTTCGATGAATTTTATCATCTTCGGGATATATTCGGTTGCCTTCGGCTCCGCATCCGGTTTTCTTATTCCCAGTAGGTCCATATCATCGTGATACGAATCTAGATATTTTTTCGATATATTCTTCGCCGCTTCTACCAAACCTGTGACTTGTGACTTTTGACTTGTGACTTTCTTCGCTTTCTCAATGATCTTGTCGTCCACATCGGTGACGTTCCTGACAAACTTCACCTTATAACCTTTATATTCGAGATACCGCCTTATGCAATCGAATATATATGCGCTCCTCGCATGGCCTATATGAGGCTCATCATAGACGGTGGGCCCGCAGACATACATGCCGACCCTGCCTTCATGGATGGGCAGAAATTCTTCTTTCTTCCGGGTAAGAGAGTTATATATTTTCATTTTACAACTTACGACTATTTCTCCAGTCTTTTAAGTCTCTCCTTTAATTCATCTATCTCCTGGAGAATAGGATCGAGGACGTGGATATGGTCTAAAGAAAGGTCTATCTTTTTGCCTTCCTGTTTTGTGATCCTTCCCGGCACACCTACTACCGTTGAATTGGGCGGAACGTCTTTTATCACAACCGCATTCGAACCGATATAGGAATTATCTCCCACGGTTATGTCACCCAGCACCTTGGCCCCGGCTCCCACAACGACATTATTCCCGATCGTGGGGTGGCGCTTGCCGCGCTCTTTTCCGGTGCCGCCCAAAGTCACACCCTGATAGAGTAGAACGTTGTCGCCTATTATCGTCGTTTCGCCGATCACGACCCCCATACCGTGATCTATGAAAAATCCGTTGCCTATCTCGGCGCCTGGATGTATCTCTATGCCTGTAAAGAAACGGCCTGTTTGAGACAACCAGCGGGGGAAGAAAGATATTCTCATCTTTAATAAGATATGCGCGGTCCTGTAAAAGATCATGGCGTGCAGTCCCGAATAAGTGAGAAGCACCTCCAGGTAATTAGTCGCGGCGGGATCCCGTTCGAATACGCTCTTTATCTCTTTTTGGAAGAGAATGGCGACAATAACCCAGAACAATATATAGAATGCGATGAGGAACAATAACGTAGACATGCATATCGTCATCTTGCATCACCCCGTTCTTCCAATAAGACGACCGCGTACGCGGCTATGGCATCGCCCCGCCCGATCGACCCCACTCCTTCATTGGTCGTGGCTTTGACATTTATGCTGTCGTGCCCTATTTCCAATATCGATACCAACTCGTTCAATATCTTATCCTTGAACGGGTATAATTTCGGCTCTTCGGCCAGGATGGTCGTATCGACATTCTTTAAAACAAATTTCTTTTCGCGCATGATAGCAATGACTTTCTTTATCAGCTCTTTACTGGGGATGTCTTTATACTGCGGGTCGGTATTCGGAAAGTGCTGGCCTATGTCGCCGAGCGACATGGCTCCGAGGATCGCATCCGCTATGGCGTGCAGGAGCACATCACCGTCGGAATAGCCAAGCAGCCCTTTGACATAAGGTATATCGACACCGCCCATGAAGAGCTTCCTTTCTTCCGCTAAACGATGTATGTCATATCCGAAACCTATCCTCATAATAGTGCCTCCGCGATCTTTAGATCTTCCCTGGTAGTGATCTTCAGGTTTTTATACGAACCTTCGATTATCTTCACGCGATGATCTTTTTCTATAAGGCCCGCGTCATCGGTAATATTATTTCCCTTACTCACAGAATAGGCTTCTTTTATTATCCGGTATGTGAACGCCTGGGGAGTCTGAGCCCGGAATATTTTGTTCCGGTCAAGCGTATCTTCGATGAAACAACTTGAGTCCGCCGACTTCACCGTATCGCTTTCCGGAACCGCTACGATACACGCGCCAAACTTTGCCGCTGTCTTTATCGCCTGAGCGATGGTCTTCTTATCGACGAATGGCCGGGCCGCGTCATGGATAAGGACTATGTCGAATGAGGCTCCGATTTTCCTCATGCAGTTGCGGACGGATTCAAAACGCGTACGACCGCCCACGACCACATCTATAAGCTTGTGTATCCTGAACCGCTTTGCAATATCCCTTAACCGTTTTACGCAAGGACGTTCGCATGCTACTATAATGCCGCTTATCTCTTTGGAGGCTTCAAGAGTTTTCAAGGCGTAACTTAAGAGCGGTTTCCCTCCCAGAAGAACGAAAGGCTTCTTCTTTCCGGCCCTCAATCTTTTGCCGTAACCCGCCGCAGGGACGATCGCAACCACCCTGAGCGGCTTCATCTGCCCTTCCAGCCCCCGCCCTTCGGCGCGTCTTCAAGCTTGGCGAATATCATCCTGCCGGCAGAAGTCTGAAGAACGCTTGTGACTATCACCTTCGTTACCTGGCCTATCATGTGTTTGGAATTATCGACGACAACCATTGTGCCGTCGTCGAGATAGGCGATACCCTGATTGTACTCTTTGCCCTCCTTCGAGATCCGCACTTCCATCGGCTCGCCCGGCAGGACGACCGGACGGAGGGCGTTGGCCAATTCATTTATGTTGAGAACGGTGATGCCCTGAAGCTCCGCCACCTTGTTAAGGTTAAAGTCGTTGGTAAATATCTTGCCCCCCAGCAGCTTGGCAAGCTTCACGAGTTTCGCGTCAACCTCTTTTATCTCGGGGAAATCTTCCTCCTGTATCCTGACATCGAGGTCCGTCGATTTCTGTATCTTGTTGAGGATGTCGAGCCCGCGCCGGCCGCGATTACGCTTTAAGGAATCCTGCGAATCCGCTATCTGCTGAAGCTCCTTCAGGACGAACCTGGGTATGACGATCCTTCCTTCGATGAAATGAGTATGAAATATATCGGCTATCCTTCCGTCTATTATTACGCTCGTATCGAGCAGCACTATATCGTCCTTCTTGTCCTGCCTCACGAATTTAACATAAGGTATTATGAGATTGAACTCGTCTTTTCCTCTCATCGCTATCACCATCCCCAGGTAGCATAATATGAGTATCAGGATTATCTGGAGCGACGAGAATAGCTGTATGCTCATGGGAATAAGTTTCATTACGCTTGTCAGGACCCATGCCATGAAAAATCCGAATATGAGCCCGAAAACGGCGGCCGACAGGTTCCTGACCGAAAATCTTTTCATTACCATTTCGAGTAATATTATTAAAATAGACCCCCCGAAACCCGTTAAGGCACCGCCCAGCGCCCATTCCGGACGGAAATCGCCCAGTATAGAGCCTATATAATAGCCGGCGACGCTCGAGAGAAAAATAAAGAAAATCCTTATCGCTATAATAGTCATCGTCTATCTCCTTGCATATTCTTCGAGCGAAGCGAAATTTTTATCTTCTCGACTGGCGGCTTCGCCGCACGCTCGAAGAATAAAAATTTCGCGAAGTCGAGAAGTTGCACTTCTATTCTCCGCTCGGCTTTACCAAAAGCTTCCACGGATGCTTCTTGATGTCGGCGGTAAATGCCTCGAGATTGTCATATACGGCCTGGTCCATCAGGAGTTTTCCCATAGTGCCCTCGCCGTTCCTGATCTTGTCAACTATCGTCTTCACCGAGTCGGTGAGCTTCGCCAGGTCTTCCGTGAACTTCTCCATCGGCACCGGATCCTTGCCGATTATCGTTTCGTTCGGCTTCAGCGCCGGGTTGCCGGGCGTCCCGGGAAATATTTCCAGGTATTTCTCACCGAGAAGGCCCAGCGTATTTATGGTCACGACCGCGTCATTCTCTATCCGCGTATTATCGTTTATCCATACCGTAAGTTCGGCGCAGGTTTTATTGGTTTTATCGTCCCGGATGATCCTTATCCCCTGAACCTGGCCGACGCCTACACCCGCCAGCCTTACCGGCGCCGTGCCGCCGATGCCGTTCGCGAAACTGAAGATGACCTTTATCTTGTATCCCGTCTTGGAGAAATTCACTCCGCCGACCGAAAAAACTATTAAAAATAGAATAGCTATTCCTATCATTATGAATAGGCCGACCTTCAACTCAAATGTCTNNTTTACTATTGTCTCACTTCAGGTAAATCGTCCCGCCCCTAATCTCAGTCCAGGCGGGACTATCTTAAGCTTTTATCAGATCCCCGAAATCTATGCCTTCGGTTATGGGGCCCTTACTGGCGCCCGTTATAAACTGGTGAACGACGGGATCAGTTGCGTTCTTTATTTCGTTCGGCGTGCCGTTCGCGATTATCTTTCCATTGTACATCATAGCTATCCGGTCGGCTATCTTATAAGCACTCGTCATGTCATGCGTCACCGCGATACCCGTCACTTTCAATTTGTTATGCAGTTCCACTATGAGATCGTTAATGGCGTCACCCATTATAGGATCGACGCCGGTCGTCGGCTCATCATATAGTATTATATGAGGCCTCATACATATCGCGCGCGCCAGCCCCACCCTCTTCCTCATCCCCCCGGAAAGTTCCGCGGGCTTTTTATCCTCTATACCCTTCAATCCCACGAGCGCAAGCGATTCCTGCACCGCCTTGTCGATCTCTTCCCTGCTGGCGTTGGTATGCTCGATCAGGTTAAAACCCACGTTCTCGTAAACGCTCAGAGAGTCGAAGAGCGCAGCGCCCTGAAAGAGCATTCCGAATTTCAACCGTAGCGCGCTCAGCTCTTTCTCGTCCATGGTGGTTACGTCTTTTCCGTCTATGATGACCTGGCCGGAGTCCGGCTTCATTAGGCCTATTATGTGTTTTAAAAGAACGCTCTTGCCGCAGCCCGACCTGCCGATAATTACGGTGGTTTCGCCGGTATTCATATTAAGGTTCAGGTTGTCCAGGACCTTATGGCTATTAAATGATTTGCACAGATTTATGATCTCGATCATATTTTTCCTATCTGGAAACGAAATAGAATAGCGCCGTGAAGAAACAGTCCGACGCGATTATTAAAATAAAGCTTACAACTACGCTCGTGGTGGTCGAGCGGCCCACGCCCTCGGCGCCGCCCTCGGCAGTCATGCCTTCATAACATGCCACTATGCACACTATAATGCCGAAGAAGAAACTTTTTATTAGCCCGGTATAAACATCTTTATATTTTAAAGGCTGCCATGTATTTTTCATGTACATCGCGTGCGATATGCCGAGCTTATAGACGCCTATCAGATAGCCCCCGAATATGCCTACTATGTCCGAATAGATGGTCAGGAATGGAAGCATTATGATGAGCGCCAGGAAGCGCGGAACTACTAAATATTTAACAGGGTTCGTCGCTAGTGTCTCCAGCGCGTCTATCTGCTCGGTCACTTGCATCGTCCCCAATTCCGCGGTTATGGATGCGCCTACCCTGCCGGCCACTATAAGCGCCGTCAGGACCGGCCCGAGCTCCCGTGTCATGGAGAACGCGACGAGAGAAGCGACATACATTTCTGCCGAGAACCTCTGCATCTGGTAAGCGCTCTGGAGCGNNACTACCGGAAGCGAGTCGACCCCTATCTTCGCCATCTGTTCGAATATCTGGCGGCGCCTCAAGGGCGGCATGGGTATCCAGAAGAGCGTCTGGAACATGAGCACCGAGAGTCCGCCCGCGTACCTGATAAATTCGATGAACCGCTTGCCCACCATTTCCAGGAAATGTTTCATAACCATCCTTTATTACCGATCAAAACTTATCCTTGTGTTCGATGCCGAGGAAGTCCTTATCCTGACCGACCATTATTTTAAGGCTGTCATTGGGATGTAATTTATATTCGAGCTGGACTTCGTCGGTGTATTTCAAACTTTCATCGATGACATCTTCCGATGTAAATTTCTTGAAATCGAGACCGATGTCGTCGGTTATCTTTTTCTTCATAGTTACCTCGCGCACATTCTGCACCTTGCTGGTATACCATCCATCCCAGGTTATGGCCTTGTCGTCACCTACGAGGCGGAGATTTGCGAACATGCTCGTCTTCCCCATCTTTCTGAGGTCCATATCCCCGGCGAGGACAAAGTACCCGCTCTCTCTGGTTATGCGCGAATCATCTATGCGTATGACCGGCCCGTCACCCTTCAGGTGCGCGCTCAACGTTTCAAAGCCCAGGGTCGCGATCGTTCCTTTGCGGACCTCCATCTCTATGTTGGACCGCAAATTC
>PLLI01000015.1 GCA_003140915.1 Candidatus Omnitrophota bacterium | reverse complement strand
CCCGAAAAATTTCTGACTATGGACGGGATACTGGTAGTAAATAAACCGCAGGGGATGACGAGCCATGATGTCGTCGACCTCATCAGACGGAGATTCAGGCTGAAGAAGGTGGGGCATGCCGGCACGCTCGACCCGATGGCGACGGGCGTCCTGGTGGTGCTCATAGGCAGCTACACGAAATTATCCGCTCAGTTCATGTCCGAGGATAAAGAATACGAGGGCTCGCTCATGCTGGGTGCGTCGTCCGACACGGGCGATGCATGGGGAAAGATATCGGTTCCCGCCAAACAAGCCAATTTTACGGACGAAAAGATCGCTGAGGTATTCAATAGTTTTGTGGGCGATACCGAGCAACTCCCTCCGATGTATTCTTCCGTCAAAGTGAACGGCAAAAAACTCTACGAGCTTGCGCGAAAAGGCCTGAGCGTGGAAGTTACGCCGCGGAAAATATCGATAAAAAATCTCGATATAGTCCGGATAAGCCTTCCCGAAGTCTTTTTTAAACTTACATGTTCGAAGGGAACGTATGTCCGGACGATCTGCGCCGATATAGGAGAAGAACTCGGGTGCGGGGCGTACATGGCGCGATTGAACAGGACGCGGTCGGGGCGGTTTACTATTAACGAAGCAATCCCGGTGGAAGAATTGAGAAATATGAAAGTTGAGGATATTGCCTCTCGTATACGTCATTGAGGGGATACTCTTTTATTCTTCGAGCGAGGCCAAAATTAATATTCTCGACGTTGCTCGAATAATAATTTTGGTCTAGTCGAGAAGATGAAAGTCACAGACGTAGAGAAAGTAATAAAAAATTCGATATGAGAGTAATTAAAGGTTTACGACATTTAAAACAATTACCCGGCGGCTCCGTTGTAACCATCGGCGTATTTGACGGCCTGCATATCGGCCACCGGGAAATAATACGAAAGGTTGTAACTGCGGCACGGAAGACGAAGCTTACAAGCGTTGTCATAACGTTCGACCCTCATCCAATGAAAGTTTTAAAACCCCGCCTTAAAGTCCCGAGCCTGATATCTTTGAAGCACAGGATAAAGCTCATCGAGACATTGGGCGTAGATATTTTAGCCGTCGTGAAATTCACCAGGTCATTTTCAAAGATCTCTTCCGAGAAGTTCGTAAAGAATATCCTGGTTGGCAAGTTCCGGATGAAACAAATATACCTGGGTGAGAATTTTTATTTTGGGAACGGTGCAAAGGCCGGAGCCGGAATTTTGCGTAAACTCTCCCGTAATTATGGCTTTAGGGTTACGACAGTCAGGCCCGTGAGGGCAGGCGGCCATATTGCAAGTTCCAGCCTGATCAGGGAATTCATACTGCAAGGCAAATTGCATGAGGCTGCCGGGTTATTGGGAAGGCCCGTTTCAGTGCTCGGCACTGTAGTTAAAGGCTCCGGTATCGCAAGGGGATTAGGCTGTCCGACAGCCAACATAAATCCTCATCACGAGGCGATCCCGCCCCGGGGTGTATATGCTGTTATGACGCGTTTGGGTAAAAGAGAGCTTCGCGGCGTCCTTAACATAGGTTTCAGGCCCACGTTCTACAGTTCCAGGGACGAGGAGCCGACAGTAGAAGTGCATATCTTCGGCTTTAAAGGTAACCTTTATAATAAGGATATAGAGGTATATTTTGTTAAAAAGATAAGAGATGAGGTTAAATTTAAGTCTAAGGCGGCATTGATAGAGCGGATAAAGAAAGACATGGAAACAGCCAGACGGATAAAAGTGCTTTACAAAACGATGCGGATATGTTAATATCATCAAAATCCAAATTTTGGGCAAAAAGTGAGGTAATGGAAAATGGCATTGGTAAAGGAAAAGAAGAAAGAGTTGATCGAGAAGTTTAAGGCGAATGAGAAGGATACGGGCTCCCCGAGCGTGCAGATAGCGCTCCTCACCGAACGTATCAATTCGCTTTCGGACCATTTCAAGTCCCATAAACGCGATCACCACTCAAGGCGCGGACTCCTCAGAATGGTAAGTGTCAGGAGAAGGCTCCTGGAATACCTGAAGAATAACGACGAAAAAGCGTATCACGCTGTTATAAAACAGCTTGATCTCAGGAAGTAAACTCGCCCGATTCCGGGGAGTTTTTTTATACAAAAATCAAAGGATAAAATGGCTAAAAAATTTGAAATCAAATTAGGCGAAAATACTTTAATCATCGAGACCGGCAGGATGGCAAAGCAGGCGGACGGCGCCTGTACCGTCCAGCTCGGCGGGACAGTGGTCCTCTCGACCGCGGTCTGTTCGAAACAGGCAAGAGAAGACATCGATTTCTTTCCTCTTACGTGCGAATACCAGGAGAAGACATACGCCGCGGGTAAGATACCGGGCGGATTCTTTAAACGTGAAGGAAGGCCGTCCGAAAAAGAGATACTGACGGCCCGGCTCACCGACAGGCCTATCAGGCCGCTCTTCCCAAAAGGGTTTATAAACGAAGTCCAGCTGGTGTCGATAGTCCTATCGAGCGATAGCGAGAACGATTCGGATGTCCTTGCTATGATAGGCGCTTCGACCGCGCTGACCATTTCCGACATACCGTTCAACGGCCCGATAGGCGCCGTCAGAGTAGGGAGAGTCGACGGAAAATTTATTTTAAATCCGACATTTCAGCAGCTTACCACCAGTGATCTCGACCTGGTAGTAGCGGGGACGCGCTCTGCCGTCATCATGATAGAGTCCGGCTCAAATGAAGTCTCGGAAGAGGTTATATTCGACGCCGTAAAATTCGGCCACAAAGAGATGCAGCCCTTGATAGACCTGCAGGAGCGGATGGCAAAAGAGTGCGGCTCCAAGAAGAGAGATATCCAGCTTTATAAGGTAAGCGAAGAGCTGATAAATAAGGTAAGATCGATGTCCGAGGCGCGGCTGGCCGAAGTGAATAAACTGAGCACGAAAGAGCAGAGAGAAGAGGCGATGGACTCGCTCGCGGAGGAATTGATAGAAAAGCTCGCTACCGAAGAGTCCGGATGTTCCAAAAAAGACGTGAAGAACGCTCTTAACGAGGTCGAGGAAGAAAACGTGAGGCGGTTCATCGTAGAGAAGAAGAAGCGTGTTGACGGAAGAAAGTTTGACGAGATCCGCCAGATTTCCTGCGAAGTAGGCGTATTGCCGAGGACGCACGGTTCAGGGCTATTTACGCGCGGCCAGACGCAGTCGCTATCTGTCACTACCCTTGGGACCAGCGCTGATGAGCAGAGGATAGACGCGCTCGAAGGCGAGACGCTGAAAAGTTTTATGCTCCATTATAATTTCCCGTCGTTCTCGGTCGGAGANNGAGAGAGCGCTACGGGCGGTCATGCCGAGCAAGGATACTTTCCCGTACACCGTCAGGGTCGTTTCGGAGATCCTCGAGTCGAACGGTTCGTCAAGCATGGCGACCGTATGCGCAAGTTCCTTATCGCTCATGGACGCGGGAGTTCCCATAACGAAGCCTGTCAGCGGTATTGCGATAGGGCTGGTCAAACATGACAACGGTTTCATCATATTGACCGATATCGGCGGAGTGGAGGACCATTACGGCGACATGGACTT
>PLLI01000048.1 GCA_003140915.1 Candidatus Omnitrophota bacterium | reverse complement strand
CGGTAACGAGGTCCTTACAGATGAGTTTGTGAACCTGTATCTACTTGCCGATGGCGATAACGCAAGAGCCCTTATCCCGTCATATGTCGTCGGTGCCGAAGAGAACAGAGCAGCCGTAGCAAATATGTTGCTCAGGGCGCATGCTACCAGTGAAGATTTGAGAGCGATAAATCCTGCACTGGTCACGGGTCTCAGTATAAAAGACGCCGTTAAGCTTTCAGATAAGGCCAAAGAGAACAGGCCGGCGGCATTTGCTAATTATATAGTAGAGGCTGCGCGGAAGAATCCGGATCTTAAAGGCGCGGCGGAACTAGCTAACCTAATAGTGGAGACGATTAAATTAAGAGGCAGAGCGCTCGACATAAAGGATGTAGTCGGCATAGCGTTAAGGATGGCGATGCCTGGAGTTGAGGCTACGCCTCAGGTCGTTAATAACTTAACCGGTGCTAGAAAAGCTGCGTTTGACAAGGCGTTCTCGGCTATTCTTACGATAATGCATTATGACAGCCTGAAGGCTATGGAGATAAGAGGCAAATATCTTGACGCGAATGAGTGGGTAGCGCTTGCTAGTGGCCTTGCTAAACAGGGCGACTATAAATCTGCTCTTGACGCCTTGCGAGAGGCTCATTCGCTTGGCGTGGACGCCGTAGACACGGCCATGATGAAAGAGTCGATGGTGTGGTACAGAAAACTTGTGTCGCAGGAGAGGGCCTCTATACTTAGCGACGCGAGGGCGTGGATAGATAAGGCTAAAGATCATGCTTCGAAAGGCAACGAAAAGGCCTCGCGTGCCGCAGTAAAAGAAGCGGTGGCCATAGAAGCCTCTCTCGGTACGCATACCATTGACATACCGGCCGCCAGAAGCGAAATAAAGGGTTTGATCGCCGAGAGAAGGGCGCGCAATATTACTGACGCAAGGCAATGGCTTGGTCTGGCCCGTGCAGAGCTTGATAAAGGGAACTACGAGAATGCGTTGTTTGCCGTAGCGCAGGCCGTCAAAACGAGCAGGACTAAAGAATCGCTTGATAAGGCACGAGTCGTGAAGACCGGCATTGCCATAGAGAAACTAAAAGACGCCGAAATGTATATATCGATCGGCGGCCGCGACGGCTACGAAGCCGCGCTAAGTCTATTTGGCGAGGTTAACGAACTCGTTAAGCAGGGCGTGGTATTGGGCAGGGACAACGCCAGGCTTGACGCGGTCCGAAACGCGCTCATCGATCATTTTGCCGCCTCGACAGAATCAGGCGCAGATATCAAGGATGTCGTGCAGAACCTGCGCATAGCCGCGGCGTTAAACAATAACCCGGATAATGCAATCGGCAAAGAGATAGCAGGAGAGCTTGCCAGAGCCCTCAAGATTAAAGCCGCGAACAGGAAAGAAGCGAAGGCCGCTGTGCGCGAGGCGGAGAAGATCGCCAAAAACGAACTCGGCGCAACCCGTCAAATGGACGTTGAGAAGCTGACCGACAGCATAAGTGAAAAATTCGGCATCTCCATCGGAGAAGCCCGACAGGCCGCCGAAAGAGTGGTAATGGCGCGCGGCGGCATATTAATAGACGGTATGAAGGTCACGGTGCTTATAGATGGGAAGCCGGTTATTATCGAAGGGAAGAACGGCGCGAGGCTTGCCGACGAGATAAATAAAGCTACAGGGCTTACCCTGAGCGATGCCGCGTATGAAACCGCTATAACGATCTTACCGGGCGGTAAAATAGAGTATTCGGACGAGACATCCGTGGTCGTAGAGAACGGCAAGATCGTGAGCGTGACCTGCGACCAGAAAGTCTATCCGGGCATGAACGCCATTTATATACACAGCCATCCTGATTCCGCAGAGCCTACTGATAAATTAACAGCTGACCAGGTCTTCGCTCAAAAGGCCGCGGTCGACCAGGCGAACCTCAATAACGGGCTCTTCGAGGACGCGCAATCTATATTCGTAATAGAGGCAAACGCCAGGATAAGAGAGATATCGAGGACGGTCCTCGGGTCTACGGTAATGATCGTTTCATCCGTTTCAACATACAGGACAAACACCTTTACTTTTGAAACTCTGGCTGACGGCGCAATCAAAGAAACTATGGCCAGCGTAGAAAACTTATCACATCTGCCGGAGCAGATACCGGCGGTGCCCATTACCACTATTAATCCTGTGATGCCGCAGTCGTTATTGGCGATGAATGCATTGAGCCCGGGGCAGTATAATAAAGACAAACTGGAGAAATTTACCGGAATAATGCAGGCGCTTGGAGCCGAAGGCGCCGGCGATGTCAAGACGATGTTTACCGCGCTGAATAAATTGCGCGACGCCGGGCCGACAAACAGCGTGGCGGTTCTTGCGTTCGACGCGCAGAGTGTCGTGAAGGGCGGCGAGATACCCGATAAGTCGGTCCGCGACACGATCAGCGAAGCGCAGGCAAAAGATAATCGCGTAAAAGTGGTCCTGTTGGTAAAAAGTCCCGCAGAGAAGGCAAGTCTTGAGGGTAAGGTTGCCGGTGCGGAGATAGTCGTCATGTCGGGCGACGGACTGCTGTCCAAAGGCATCAGAGATGCCCTCGGCGCCAAAGGTTATGACGTTACAGACGTCGCGATATTCATGGAAGACACCGGCAAGAGGAACGAGCTTGCGGACATAGCGAAGGACGCAAGCGCGGCTAAAGCCGGCAATGAAACCATACCTGCCTATGCGGTCCTCAATAGCGAAGCGGCCGGTAAGGACGCGCTCGAGAAAGGACCTGTCAATCTCCAGACATTAATGGCTTCCATACTCTTCAAGAGCGCGCTTGTCGGCATAGGGTATCCCGAGAACAGTAAGCAGATGAATGAGCTGAGGGGCCTGGGTATATTCAGCTTCTGTAAGATATTCAGTGATGTCGGCAAAGCGGTAAAAGAACTGTTGCAGTCGTTGCAAAAGACCGCGATCTCCGTGTAAACAAATATTCGGATAGGCAAATCTAAGGGCATAAATTATCTTGTTTATGCCGGTAATTCGGCTATAATATATAGCTGTATGAAAAAAGTATTTTTTATCTCCGTATCCGTTATCTCTTTTTTATTTTTATCCAGCCATAATATCCTTGCCCAGGCTCCTCCGCCCCAAAACCCTTCGCCGGGACAAGAACCGGGCGCGCAGGCAGAGCGTTATAAATATGACGTCGAGAAGGAGAGGAAGCGGCTCGAATATAAAAAACCGAAAGCGCCGAAGATAGAGATCGAGGAAGAAAAGGTTAAACCTGCCGTCGAGGGCCCATCCTTTATACTCAAAGAAGTCAATGTCACCGGTTCCACCATATTTAAACCGCAGGATTTCCGGCAGATCTATTCGCCTTACATCGGCAAGAAGGTCACTTTTCAGGATATGGAGGCGGTTTCAGGAAAGATCGAGTCAAAATATAAAGAAAAAGGATACTTTACGACCACAGTCTATATCCCTGAGCAGGAAATTAAAGACGGGATAATAGAGATCCACGTGGCCGAAGGAAAGATCGGGCAGCTGAATGTAGAAGGAAATAGATGGTTCTCCGCCGATTTTATAAAAAAATTCATCCACGTAAAAAAAAATGAATTGCTGAACATCAAAACGCTTACAAGAGATATCCTGCGTTTAAATAAGAACCCGGATCTGGAAATAAAGACCGTGCTTTCTCAGGGAAAGGACCCGCTGACCTCCGATATATCGTTGAAGGTAGAAGGTAAATTTCCCTGGCACGCAGGTTTCCTGGAAGATAACCGAGGTTCGCGCCTGACAGGCAAATACCGCTCCATGTTCACCCTCCGCAGTTCAAATATTTCCGGTTTAGGAGACACTATCTTTGTCAATACTCTTTACAGCGGTAATTCTTTCGGCGAAACCGTAAGCTATGGCGTTCCTTTCGGGACTTACGGAACGCGGATCGGGGTAGATGTAACTTATTTTACAATGAAACTGGGTAAGGAATTCAAGGCTTTCGATATTACGGGCAACACGCAGATATATACGCCCCATGTCTCCTGGGAACTTGCGTTGGCGGAAGATTCTGATGCCTATGCGAACCTCGGCATCGATATCAAGTCGGTAAAGAAAGAGATGGGAAGCAATAGCACGGCCGACGACCAATTGCGGATACCGTATCTTGGTTTTGACTTTTCAAAGACAGACCCCTTCGGGCAAAGCACATTTTCCCCAAAGTTTGATTTTGGTACATCAGGATTTTTAGGCGCTTCTCCGTATGATTATACCAAAGCAAGCAGGCCGGGGACGGGAGGGTTCTTCTTCAAATATGAGCAATCCCTGAACCGTCTGCAAAAGATGTTCCTGGACAGTTATATGTATATCCGGAGCCAGTTTCAGATCGCGTCACAGTCCCTTGCGCCCTCCGAACAACTTCAGCTGGGCGGCGCAGATTCTGTGCGCGGATATCCGGAAGGAGATTACCTGGCTGATACGGGGGCCTGTGTAAATTTTGACTGGGTTTTCCCGATGTACATTATTCCTCCAACCTTAAAGTTGCCGGGGCAGGAAACGCCTTTACGCCACCAGATAGAACCTGTCTTTTTTGTTGATGTAGGCGGCGGGAGATTAAATAAGACCCTCCCGGGAGAAAGAGAAGACAAGTTTCTCGCCGCGTTCGGAGGAGGATTGCGCGTGCACTTTAAGTACTTTTCAGTCCGTTTGGATTGGGCCAAAAGTATAGGTGATAAGCCAACCTCAGGCACGGGGCCTTCCACATTCTACTTTACCTTCCAATCAGAAATATAATAGCTTAAAAACGATTAAAATCTCCGCAGCGTCTTGCCTTTTTATGAACCTATGGTATACTTATGTTGCACGTATACTATATATTATATATGATATAATAAAAAGGTAAATTTATGGGTATTATAAAAAAATTTTTCCTGACGAAACATGAAATAACACAGCAAAAACTCCGCGTCAAATTAAAGACTACTTTATTCACGTCTATTGCAGCTGTTATATTTTTTGCCAGCCTGATCGCCATCGTCTATGCCCTGGGATTTAGCATGCTACGCGACAAAGGAGTTGAAAGCCAGGAAGAGATGGCTCGGACCCTCGCGTCTTCAGTTACGTCTACCGTTGAGAAACAAGCCGAACTGTTAAAACTAAGCGCAAACAGTCAATTTGTAATCGACGCGCTAAAAGAAAATAATTTAAAATATATGACAAAGAGCGAAAAGGAAATACAACGCTATCTTATGGATGTAGATAAAAGGTGGATCGAGGCGCCCGATGACCATCCCTTCCTCAAAGATTATCTCGAAAATAAACTCAGTCTTAAACTGAGAGAACTAAAGAGGGACAAGGAAGAATTAGTCAGCGTTCTCGTTACCGATAAGTTCGGCGGCTTGGCCGGCTCCACAACAAGACCTTCAGGGTTTTATAGTTTTGATCAAGATTGGTGGCTAGATTCATATGCGAAGGGACACGGTAAGCTTTTTGTTGGAGGGGTTGAATACGATGAGAGAAATAATTTATGGTGCATACCGTTTGCCGTTCCGATAGAAGACGAGACCGGATCTGTTATTGGCATATACAAGGCATCGATAAACATCGAAACGTTCTTTAAACCGTTAGCAAATTTTAAAATAGGCAAGACCGGCAATGCCGTTTTGGCAGACGATAAGGCCTTTCTTCTCTATCATTATAAGGCCTCGCCTTTTGCCAATAAATTCTGTGAATACGAAGAATTTCAAAAAATACTGCAGAATAGCGACAAATGGGGAATATTGGATAGTGCTTACCTTAATCACGGGAAAACGTTGATAGCCTATTCAGAAGTCAATATGCCCTATACGTCAGTAGATTTTTATGAACCGCCGTCCTCTACCACTAATTCCGACTACGCAGAATTTCGAAAAACATCGCAAAGCAGCATTTTTTTAGCTAAAGGAATTAACTGGTTTGTATTTGTAGAGCGGGATCTACGGGAAATATTTTCGCCTCTCTATAAGCTCCGCTTTATCATGGTCCTTATCGGGATAGCACTGACCATCATACTGGCTCTATCGGTCTTTATTTTGAGCGGCCAGGAGCCTCCGAATTATTCAATGTTACAGGTGATCAAGGAAACTGCCGAGGCAAAAGCAGAAGAGAAGACTTATAATCCAGCGGAAGAGAGAGCTAAAAGATTACCTAAAGAAGATAGTTAATAGGGCAATAGAGGGCAATATGAAAATAGTGTTGGTCATTATATTACTGGCGGCTAGCGTAGCGGCAGGATTATGCTATGCTGCGGATGGCTCAACGCCGACACCCCCGGCGGATCAGTCGGCTACTCCGCCGGCGAATACGCCTCCGCCAGTGACGCCACCTGCGGCACCAGTTGTAATACCGCCTGTAGCAGCTACGGAACTTCCGCAAGTCAANNCAAGTCAAAAATTCGGGCAGCGTTGTAGTGACGCCAGGCTCTACCCCCAATAGCATAGTATTTACTGCCACGGAACCTGTGAGCACAGTGGATCTTTTAAAAGCCAATGTTGGTTCTGAGGCGAGTTGGACTATAAACATGCAGGAAGGCTGGAGGCTGCTTGCCAAAGCAGATCCTATCTATGGGCCAAGCGGCTGGTACGGCAAGGTGACATGCGATGTCGGGACATTTGTCTTTGAAAACCAGGCAGGCCTTTACATAGCCCCGACTGCGAATGTTAATGTTAATAATTTTATCGCAACCACCCTGGACATATCCGCTAATAATTTTAGAAACGGGAACTATCTCTTTGAGTATGCGCCCGGTTCTCCGCGCAGTCAAATCCTGAATCAAGGAGTCATCACCGGAAACAGTATCGCATTGATAGCAAGTGCGGTAGATAATCAGGGCACGGTTATCGGCCGCTTGGGCAAGGTCTTCTTTATATCCGGAGACAGATCTACGGTAACTTTTGATAATAAAGGGATAATTCAGGTAGAGGTCGACCAAGAGACAGGCGGTAAGGTATTTGATAAAGATGGGAACGAAGTTAAGGACGCGGCGGCAAATTCCGGTACCGCTCAGGGTACACAGGTAGTAATGGAGGCTAAAGTCGCAGCCGGTATTTTTAAAAATGCGGTTAATCAGCAGGGTATCATTAAAGCGACGGGATTTAGCGAAAAGAATGGCGTAATTCGTGTTACTTCCAATGGAAATATCCAGGTTTCAGGAACTGCCACAATCGAACAAAATTCTGCTGATCAAGAGATTCAAATCTCTTCCTGGAATTCGGTCACGGTAGGCGCCGAGTTTGATTCCACAGGAAACACTGCTATCAGTGCATTTAAAGACATTGTAGTCAATGCCGATATTAAGACCGATGGCGGCAACCTTGGGCTTCTGGCGGATGCGGATCTGGATGGCACAGGTGCTTTCTGGCAGGCGAAGGGCACCTCTATCTCTACGGCAGGCCGAGGCAATATCACTATCCAGTCATCCGGACCAAGTACGATAGCCAATATCCGCTCGGCCGGTGACCTCGCTTTGAGACAGGGAGGTGTTCCCGCGATATTTGACCAGTGGCCGGATTCGCATATCGTTACCGGCGGATCCTTGTTGATAGGCAATGGTGTAACGTTAAACGCCTCAAATACGCTTTACGAAATAAGGAAGGACTGGCTCAATCTCGGCGTATTCAATCCCCAGCTATCCACGGTTTCGCTCGTTTCGGATAAGCCGGCTTTTGTAACTGGGTCAAATATCTTCTATAACTTCATTATTACTGAGCCCGGCAAAATAGTCAAATTCGATGGTTACGAAGTGCAGGCGATCTTAGGAAACCTGACCTTAAAAGGCGCATACGGGAGACTGCTTGTCTTAGACTCTATAGATCCGTCCAAACAGTGGAAGATACTGCCGCAAGGCGAGACAGATATAGAATATGCCCAAATAGGCGATTGCTATAATGCCCGCGGCCCTCCCCTCAAGGCAATCCATTCAAGTTCACTTGGAAATAACACCAATCTCGACCTTGACCCATATTGGACGGGACAAGGTATAAGTTCAAACTGGTCGGATGCGGATAACTGGGACGCAGGAACTCTTCCTACCCAATTCGATACCGTTACTTTTGACGGTATAACAGGATTAAACCCCAATAAAGATTCCGTTGTTGACGCTAATTTTAGCGGAACTATCGATTCTCTTATTATAAACGGCTATAGCGGAACCCTCACATTAGCCAGAGACCTCACTTTAAGCGGAGATTTTACCCACCGCACAGGCAATTTTGATCCAGGAACTTATGAAGTTGCCTTCACAAATGCTGCAGAAATTTCGCATATTTCAGGAAATAGCACCTTTTATGACTTCACCTGTAACACACCATCTAAATTTATTGTCTTTGAAGCCGGCACTACTCAGACAATCTTGGGTACCTGGAGCATCCAGGGTGCCTATGCCCAGCATATTCACTTGATCTCATCACAATCGGGGGAGCAGTGGAAAGTCGACCCGATCGGGGCGCGAAATATGAGCTATGTCTGGGTTGAGGATTCAGTTAATTTAGACCCCCTTGAAATAGTAATGACTTATTCCACCAACCGCGGAAACTGCGTCAATTGGGATGCGGATATTTCCTGGATCGCGGCTAGCTCGGGGAACTGGTCAGTCGGCGGTAACTGGTCAGGCGGAGTCAAGCCCGGGTCCGGAGACAACGTTTTCTTCACCTCGGGAAGCGTGGCTTCAACCATAAACGAAGCTTTTATAATCGGATCATTAACAATAAACGGTTATACGGGCACTATTACCCAGAACGCGAATCTTACCATAACTAATGCGGGTGGGAGGTCTGGCAACTACGCCCAAAGCTCAGCCGCGACATTTGCCTGTGCGGACCCTGTTACCAATAGCTTCTCTATCACGGGAAGTTTCTCCTTAACCTCCGGCACCTTCCGTCGC